>NZ_JALXBK010000045.1 GCF_026991475.1 Sulfurimonas sp.
TAGCGAGTGAAAAGGTGCTTACTCCTGATGATGCCATTGTTCTTTTTGGCATCGGGGCTGATTATGTGGCTATTGCGCGTGCATTTATGATGAGTGCGGGGTGTATAAGAGCGCGTGAGTGTTCGGGTGCACACGGTAAAGCCTGCCCTGTAGGACTTGCAACGCAGGATAAGAAAAAGGCGAGAAATGTCGCCTCTTATCATGCACAAATGCTTACAGGTATTCGTGGTCTTTTGGCTGTAATGGGCATAGATGAACTTAGTAAGATAGGTAAGAAAAACCTAATATTTAAAGACCATACAGGCAAAACCTATATGAATGTCGATAGATATTTTGAGGAGTCTTTGGTTGACTAAGGCAGGATGAGTGTAAGTTTGTAATACACACTCTATGCACACTTTTTGAGTATAATAACTTTAAGATTAAGGAAAAGGAGGACGTTATGTGTATTCCTCATGGTGCTATGCGCACAACAGATAGTGGTTTTGTAAAAGAGAAAAAACCGCCAAAACATGTCAAAAGAGTCTCTCAAAGAGAGTTTGAAAAAGGCGATCCAGATTTTGTGGATGAGCGTACATCAACATATACTCCAAAGAAAAAAGGATCGTTCTTTGATGACCTTTTCTCGTAGAAAGTTCTTGGCAGCAGGCTTTCTCTCAAGTGCTGTTTTTTTAATGGATGGGTGTAGCCTTTTTGGTGTGACAACACCCATAGATACCATTAAAGTACTTCATCGAGATTTGTTTCCTAAAGCTGCTGAGTTAAATATTATAACTGCTCCTTATATGTATATAGTCTTTCACCATTCTCGCATTTCAAAATCAGATAAAGTGTTTATAAAAAATGGTGTTAAATGGCTTAATGAAGAGGCGATAAAAATGCATAAGAATAGCTATGTGAAACTATCTAGTTTGAAGCGTCAAGGAGTACTGCGTAGCATAGCAAAAACAGAGTGGGGTGAGAGCTTTTTGTACAACATTATGGGCTATATGTTTGAAGCGATGTTGGGTGATCCCATTTATGGTGGCAATAACAAAGAAGCAGGCTGGAGATGGCTTGCGTTTAGCGGGGGAGAACCTCGTCCAAAAAAGGCGTTTTTATAATGGTTGATGTATGTATTATTGGCAGTGGTGCAGGTGCTTCACCCATTGCGTATGAGCTTGCAAACGCAGGTTTTAGTGTTGTTGTCTTGGAAAAAGGCAAGGATTATACTGAGAGTGATTTTAACAAAGATGAACTTGCAGTATGCCGTCGTGATATGTTCACTCCGCCGCTTTGGGAGCAAAAACACATTATCAATGAGTACAACGAAGATGGCACTTTCACGCGTTATGACGGTGCAGAGTCTGGCTGGAACTTTTGGAATGGTTCCATGGTTGGTGGTTCTTCAAACCTAATGAGTGGGTATTTTCACAGGATGAAGCCAAATGATTTTCGTCTCAAAAGTGTGTATGGCGAAATTAAAGGTGCTAATGTTGTTGACTGGCCGCTAAGTTATGAAGAGCTAGAGCCTTACTATACAAAAGTTGAGCAGGTTGTGGGTGTAAGTGGAAAAGTGGTCGAGCATAAATTTCAAGAGCCACGCTCTACTGCAGATTTTCCTTATCCACCGTTGCAAACAAATGGTGCTACAAAGTGGTATGACAAAGCCTGCAAGGCACTCGGCTATGATGTAATGCCAACTCCCCGCGCAATTCTCTCAGAAGATTCACTGAACCGTAAAGGGTGTTTTTACTCCAATTTTTGCGGCTCATACGGCTGCGCAAGTGCTGCAAAGGGAAGCGGGCGTGCAGCACTGCTGCAAAAGTGCCAAGTGAAGATAATCACTAATGCCTTTGTCTATAGACTTGAGAGTGACGATAAGCGGGTAACACGAGCGTACTACTATACAAAACATGGCGTGCGACACTCTGTAAAAGCGAAAATATTTGTACTTGCCGCACAGGCGATTGAGAGCTCGCGTCTGCTTCTGAACTCTAAAAACGAGTATTTTCCAAACGGCTTGGCAAACTCAAGCGGGGAAGTAGGGAAAAATCTTATCTTCTCTGCAGGAGGCAGCGGCAGTGGACGTTTTGTATTTGAAAAACTGAGTAAAGAGCAGCAAGAAGAGTTGATGCAGCCGGGAGTTTTTTTTAACCGCTCTTTGCAGGATTGGTATGAGTTTAGTGAAGATGGACAGAAGTATAAAGGCGGGACAATCGACTTTTTATTTGAGCATCAAAACATCATTCCTCGTGTGATGCAGGAAGTTTATGACAGTGATGGCAATCTGCTTTGGGGTGAAGCACTTGCTAAAAACATTCACAAACGTATGACTACTTCAAGAGTACTGACCTTCGAGGTCTTTAACGACTGGCTTCCGACAGATAGATGTTTTGTGAGTGTTGATGAAAAGGTCAAAGACAAGTATGGTGTACCGGTGGGTGTGATAAATCTCTATGGACATCCACAAGATTTAAAAGTAGGTGAGCATTTGGCAAAAAAAGCTCTGAAAGTGCTTGAAGAGCTGGGCTGTGAAGAGATAGATTACTCCATCTCTGCCTCACCACCTCCAAACCTTGTCGCAGGCGGCTGCCGCTTTGGAGAGGATGCAAAAACATCAGTGCTAGATAAAAACTGCAAAGCCCATGATTTAGAAAATCTCTATGTAAGCGATGCCTCGTTTATGCCAACGGGGGGAAGTGTGCCATATACTTGGACGATATATGCGAACTCTTTTCGGGTGGCAGGCATCATTAAGGAGCGTTTACAATTAAAGAAAAATTTGCACAGCTTCAAAAATAAAATGTTATAATGAGGAATGATTAATTTTACATTTTTAGAAGTTACCGATAAAGAGTTATTAGACAAAGTTTTTGCATTTCGATATAAAATACTGATGGAAATATATCCTGAATATGTACGAAAATTGGGTATTACAGATGCTAAAGAATATGATAAATATGACCCATATGCAATACATTTTGCTGCTATAGACAAAGAGGGTGAGGTATGTGCAACAGTACGGCTTATTTATCACTCTCCAGTGGGTTATCCGACAGAAAGTAGTACACAATTTGATAATAGTATGTTTGAGAGAGATAAATTGGGTGAGATGTCAAGAATATTTGTGGATGCTTATTACAGAGATATGAAAACAACTAAGATAATTATAAATGAATTTATAAAATTATTATATTTAAAAATGATGCAAGAGGGTATAGAATATACTTATGGTTCTCTCGAAGAGAATTTTTTACGATTATTGAAAATTTATAAAATGCCATATCATTCCATAGGAAAAAAACAAAGACATGGGGATTTCGGCCTACGTTATCCGTGTATACTATATACAAAAGAACTGGGTAGAGCAAACCCTGAATTGATAAAATTGAGAGAAGAGAAGTAATATGAAATATAAGATAAATCTTTTTTTATTAACATGTTTGACAACTCTGCATCTTCAAGCAGATGATCTACATGCTTCTCTTTTTAATGATATGAAAGAGTTTAATACGATAGCTACACAAACAAAACAAAATGAACATTATCAGCCTTATATTATTTCGGTATTTCAGAGTAAAGAGCTTGAATACCTTGGGGTCTCTAATCTCAAAGAAGCGTTGATGCTAGTTCCCGGTGTTGATATGGCAACAGATAACACTAATACTCAAACACCCATCTTTAGAGGCTCAAATCCTTCTGCTTATGGACAGTCTAAGCTTTTAATAGATGGAGTTGTCGTTAATAATCTTTTTTTTGATGCCTACTCAGAATATTTGTCTATGCCCATAGATATGATTAAGCGTATAGAGGTTATTCGAGGTCCAGGTAGCAAAGTGGATGGCATCAATGCTTATGCTGGTTCCATCAATGTTGTAACCTATGCTGAAGATTTTAAAGGTTTTGAATCTAACAATAAAGTGGTTTTTAAGTATGGCTCATATGATTATGGAATGGGTGGCTTTGTGAAAAACTTTCAAATACAAAAACTGAAAGGGCATATAGATTTTTATTACCAAAAAGACAATAAAAATATATCATCCGGTCCTGATGGGCTTGCACAAGGCTCTTTGGGTACAGCTAATGTAGGTTTGTCTCAATCAGGTGATGCTCCGCTATGGCTTGATGAGTATGCACTTGGAGTAACGCTGAAATATCAAGAGTTTTCACTTAAAGCTCGTCTACTACAACATAAACAGGGAAGTGCTTATGGCATTAACTTTGCCCTACCGCAAAAAAATGATAGAGTAAAACTGCCTAGCTACTACGCGGAGTTAGGATATACAAAAAAAATAAATGATGCACATATAGATATAAAAGTAGGTGCTAAATATGATATATTTGATTCAGAAGCAAAGCTGGCACCTAATAATCTTAATCTTAGCGGGATAGTATTTTCCAATGGTATATATGGTGAACATTATGCAAAGCAAAGGGTACTGTACCAATCTACTTATTTAAAATATAAGGGATTTACCAATCATCGCATTACATTGGGTTATAGAGTGACTCAAGAAAAGACTGTTGCTATGAAGTCTAAACTTTCAAATTTAACGACTGGCGATGCCGCCTTGGTTGATTATACAGATACGCTGCCATTTTTTGATAAAGATGCACACCGTAATGTTTATACTTTTTCGCTGCAGGATACTTACGATATAAATGAGAAATTGAGTGCTTTATATGGAGTGAATTATGAGCAGACAAGCTATAAAGATGCAGGATTTGATCCGAGAGTTTCTCTTGTTTATCGTCAAGATTTTAAAAATATATTTAAAGCCATATACAGCACTTCTCATAGAAATCCTTCATGGCAAGAGATGTTTACAAAGAACAATCATTCAAGAGTAGGTAATACAGATTTAGAACCAGAGAAAGTAACTTCGTATGAACTTTCATATATAAGAAACTTCACGAGTGATTCTTATCTGCAGAGTAATCTGTTTTATCTTATAAATAAAAATCAAATATATAATTCGGCGGCTGATCCTATGTATAGGAATGCGGCAAAAACAGATATTTATGGTATTGAACTTGAATATAAAGGGCATATTTTTCCTAATGACGAACTCTATGCAAACTATACATATATAGATGGAAGTTATACTGTTGAGGATACCCGTACGAATAGTAGCTTACCAAATGTTGCACATAATTTGGCAAAAGGGTATTATATTTATCACTTTAATAGTGCTATTTCTTTGGGTACAACATTGAAATATGTCGGTTCAAAAGAGAGAACACCAACGGATTTGCGTCCAAATGTAAAGGCTTATACAACACTTGATACGGCGCTTAACTATAAGAATAGTCGTTATAATTATAATGTGAATATGAGTGTCAAAAATATTTTTGATACTGATGTCAGGTATCCATCTCCTCAAAATAGTTATGTAGATGATTATGCACAAGCGCGTAGAACTTTTCTAATTGCGTTTAAAAAGAGTTTTTAGATGATACGCATATTTTTATTTTCTATTTTATTTGTTCAAGTACTTTTTGGATATAACTATAATAGTTTATTGCTTAAGGCGGATGCCACAATTTTTCCAAAAATAATGCTTATGGATAAAAAAATAAAAAATAAACTTATAGATAATAAAATAATATATACAATTGTTTATGATCAATGTGATTATGAAACTGCAATACATGTAAAAGAATATATAGAAAATACTTTTCAAAAGTATATGGATAGATACCCTTATAAGGTTGATTTAGCGGAATTTTCTCATCTCTCTTTAGCTACGAAAGCATCTGCTTTTTATGTTTTAAAATCATCAACTGAGAATATTAAGAAAGCTGCAAATATTGCTCGGCAAAAGGGAATAATCAGTTTTTCTTATGATATAAATAATTTAAAATATGATTTACTATTTTCTCTTGTTATTGAAAATTCAACGATACTTTATCTTAACAAAGAGTATTTACATACAAATAATATTGATTTTGTTGATTCCTTGCTTTCAATGGTTAGATTTATAGGTAAAAAAAGTATTTGATTTCATAATTATGATAAAATAGTTCTAAAAAAGAGAGTTGTTGTATGCAAAAAAGAAAATTTGAGTCATTATCATTTAAGATTATAAGTTCTATTATTCTTACTTCTGTTGTGATTATTATAGGAATTTTTCTTTCGTTTGAAACAATTAATAAAAAGGCTTTTTATAATGTTGAACTTCAAAAAGCAAAACTAATAGTTAAAACTATTGAACCTTTAGTGGCAATAGATATTTATCTTGGTATGCAAAATAAAATGGAATCTATTGTGAAAGAGTTGATCAAAAATAAAGATATTTTATCTGTTAAAATTCTTAAAAATGATAAACTTATTTATGAAGTAAAATCTAAAAATAAATATAAAAGCCTTTTTATAATTACATATAATATTCTTCAGCCCAACTCGAAAAAGAAGATAGGGACTATTGTATTAGATTACTCAAATCATAATTATGAACAGCTTATCTATAAATATACGAAGCTACTTGTAATTATGCTCGTTATCCTTTTTATTATATCTGCATTACTTAGTATATATATTAAAAATATATTAAGACCTTTAAGAAGAATTGCTCGACTACTACAAGATTTTTCGCCAGAGAAAAAGCTTAAAATAAAACTTATGAAAGAGGATAATGAAATTTCGCTTATATTATCTGCATTAAATGAGATGCAGGAGAAAATATTTGATTTTGCAAGTAAACAAAAAGATATTAATGCATATTTGGAAAAAGAAGTAGATAGTAAAACAGTGGAGTTACGAAAGCAATTGTTTATAGATGATTTAACACAGTTGCCAAATAGAAAAAAACTTTTTAATGCTATTGCAAGCTCTGAAAATGATAGGGCATTATTAATTTTAAATATTGATGATTTTAAAGAGATTAATGATTTTTATGGGCAGAGTGTTGGTGATTATATTTTAATTGAGTTTGCAAAAGAGTTACAGCATTTTCTTAAAGATGAAAAAAATATTATGCTTAGTCGTCTTTCGGGTGATGAATTCGCTCTCTTTTTTCAACATAAGCCTTCAGAGAAAAGTTTTATGAGAGTAATTAATAGTTTGACGAAAGAGATTGAAAAAATGGTTTTTGAGTATGAGCAGAATGAAATTTTTATTAGGGTTACCATTGGTGCTACTTTAGATTCAAATGAGATGCTTGAAAAAGCAGATATTGCCCTTAAACTTGCAAAAGAACATAAAAAGTACTTTTTACTTTATGATAAAAAATTTGATGTAAAAAGACAATATAAAGAAAATATGGAGTGGGTGCAAAAAATAAAAAGTGCCATCAAAGAAGATAGAATAGTGCCTTATTTTCAGCCTATATTTGATGCAATAACACAAAAACCTGTAAGTTATGAGTGTTTAATCCGTCTTATAGATACCGATGGTTCGGTTATAAGCCCATATAAATTTTTGACAATTGCACAAAAGAGTAAACTCTATCCTCAGTTGACCCAAATAATGCTTGAAAAAAGTTGTCAATATTTTCAAGATAGAGATACAACTTTTTCTGTTAATCTCTCAATTAATGATATTCTTGATGTAGATATGGTGACATATATTCAAAAATGTATTAAAAAACATAATGTAAGTAACAAAATTGTATTTGAAATTCTTGAAACAGAGGGTATAGATAATTATGTCGAGGTTTCATCATTTATATTGAGTATGAAGAAACTTGGATGTAAAATTTCCATAGATGACTTCGGTTCAGGATATTCCAATTTTGAACATATTTTAAAACTTGATATTGATTATATTAAGATTGACGGAAGTCTGATTAAAAATCTTGAAACAGATATAAATGCTCAGATAGTCGTTGAAACGATTGTAGATTTTGCGAAAAAATTGAATCTCATTACGATTGCAGAATTTGTTCATAATCAAGCAGTATTTGAAAAAGTTAAACTACTTGATATTGAACGTGTGCAAGGATTTTATTTGGGTGAACCTAATAGAGATATATGAATGTATGCAGACGCTTGTGCATAAATGCAACGGTCTTAGAATTCATACCTAAAAAATAATATTTAAGAACTTTAGGCGTATAATAGCCATAAAGTAACAAAATTTTATTTTATGAGGAATTATTATGGCAACAGTACACTCGTATGGGGCGACTAAAGAGGTAACAGGTTCGTGTCATCTATTTGAAGTAGGTGGTGTGAAGATAATGATAGATTGTGGAATGTTTCAGGGTGAAGATGAAGAAAAAAATTCTGAAGCTTTCTATTTTGATCCTAAAGATATAGATTATTTGCTTGTAACGCATGCACATCTTGACCATACAGGGCGTATTCCTAAACTTGTAAAAGAGGGTTTTAAGGGAAAAATCTACGCAACTGCCGCTACGATGGATTTGGCACAGATTATTTTGATGGATTCTGCCAAAATTATGAATGAAGATTTCCAGACACGCTTTAAAAAGGCAGAGAGACAAGGTAAAGAGCACAAACTCTCCAAACCACTCTATGAACCACTCGATGTCGATAAAACTTTTTCAGCTCTTGAGTGGACAAATCCAGAATATGATAAATACTATGAATTATGTGAAGGAATAAGTTTTGTCTATCGTAATGCTGGGCATATTTTAGGTTCTGCTTTTATTGAACTCTCTTATATGGAAAACAGTGACTCTCATACCATTGTATTTTCTGGTGATATTGGTAACGACAATGGTCTTGTAATGCCAAATCTTGACAAATGTGATGATTCGCAAAGTTTATATGTTGAGACGACTTATGGAAATAGAGAACATCAATCAATAGATATGACCATAAAAGAGTTTAAAGATGTAGTGATAAACACGCTTGAAAATAGGGGAAATGTACTGATTCCCTCTTTTGCTATTGAGAGAACTCAGGAGCTTTTATGTCTTCTTCGTTCGATGCATGAAAGTGGTGAACTTCCAAAATGTAAGGTCTTTTTAGACTCTCCTATGGCAACAAAAGCTACCGAAGTCTATAGAAGTTATGCGCAGGAGTTGACAAACAGATGTCAAGAAAATGTTCAAGAAAATGGTACAGTTTTTAATTTTGATTCACTTATATATACTGAAACACCAGAAGCTTCTAAAGGGATTAACGATATAAAAAGTCGTGCAATTATCATCGCAGGAAGTGGAATGTGTAACGGTGGGCGTATTACGCATCATTTTAAGCACCGTATTTGGGACAAGAAAAATGCAGTCATTTTTGTAGGATTTCAAGCGCAGGGAACTTTAGGACGAGAGATAGTTGAGGGTACAAAATGGATCAATGTGTATGGGGAAGATATAGTTGTAAAATCTTCTATTCATACTATTAATGGTTTTTCAGCGCATGCAGATCAAGATGGCATTTTAGCATGGGTGTCAAAAATAAAAAATCTTAAAAAGGTCTTTTTGGTACATGGTGAGCTTGAATCACAACAAGTTTTTAAAGAAGTATTGAAAAATAGACTTAATATTGATGCCCATATTGTGGGCTTTAAAGAAAAAATCACTATTTAATGCAACAAAAGTAGCAAAACTCCTTTGTAATTTTTTATATTATTTCAGAAATAAAAAAATTAAAGGAGTTTGTGATGTTAGTGACAAGATACAATAAACCAGTTTATAAAGATAGAAGATTTGATATATTTAACGAACTATTAAATTCATTTAATGAAGGGCGGACATCAGATGAGCCAAGAGAGATAATGGATTTTGTGCCTAGTGTAAACACTCGTGAAGCAAGTGATGCTTACTACATTGAAATAGATCTCCCAGGTGTGAAAAAAGAAGATGTTGATGTAAGTGTGGATAAAAATGTGCTTACAATTTCAGGTAAAAGGGAGTCCTCTGAAGAGGTGAAAGAGGATGACTACTACAGAGTAGAGAGTGCGTATGGGAAGTTTTCACGTAGTTTTACACTTCCTGAAAATGTAGATGTCGAGAAGATTCAAGCGTCAAGTGAAGATGGTGTTTTAGAGATTACTATTCCAAAACAAGAAGTTATTAAAGACAGTACGAAAAAAATTAAAATTCAATAAGGAGGTGTGTGATGGAAGTAACTAAAACTGCAAAAGATGCTGTACAAAAAGTAGAAGAGAAAGTTGAGAACGGACTTGGAGTGATAAAAGATAGTTTCAATAACTTGGCATCTCACCTGCCTTTTGCAAATCTTGCAAAAAAATCGAGCGATACTTTTGTTATTGAAGTAGATTTACCAGGTGTAAAAAAAGAGGACATTGATATTAAGGTTGAAGATGATTACCTCACTGTGACAGCTGTAAGAAAGTTTAAAAATGAGCTCAAAGAGGATGACTATTATTTGTGTGAGTCAGATTATGGACTTATCTCGAGAAGTTTTGCACTCTCTGACAATATTGACAGAGATTCAATTGGAGCAAAATTTGAAAATGGTAGGCTAACTATCACTTTAGATAAAGTAGCATCGAAAAAGGTGAAAAACATTACAGTAGGCTAAACGGAAACTAAGAGAGTTTGTAGTATAATCGCATCAAATAATTCAGGACTGCTTTCCTACACTTTTACAGCCCTCCATTAGAAATTTTTTCTGGAGTTGTTAAAAAAATGTTTCAGTTTGATACACTCTCTTTAGTATTTGTCGCTCTCATTATTTTGGGAGCGATTCCAAATCTCTTCTACTCTAGCGGATATTTACCACATATTGAGAGAAAAACACACTATTTACTACACTACTTTACATTTATTTTTTCTATGCTTGGTGTAGTTGTTAGTGCAAATGCACTTGTCTTCCTCTTCTTTTGGGAAATTATGAGCTTAAGCTCTTGGCAGCTTATTTTAACTGAGCCAAAAGATAAGAGTACCATAAACGCAGCACGCTTCTATTTTCTAATGACACACTTTGGTTTTCTCTTTTTATTGCTTTTCTTTTTGATTGTAACCAATGGAGATTTAGAGATTAGTTTTGCGCAGATGAAAACAGTAGCTGCTGCGTTTACTTACCCGACCATGCTCTTTTTCTTTTTGATTTTAGGATTTTTAAGTAAAGCTGGAGCTGTGCCTGTTCATGTATGGCTCCCTTATGCGCATCCTGCCGCACCAAGCCCTGTCTCTGCCCTAATGAGTGGGGTTATGCTCAAAGTTGCCATCTATGGAATGTTTCGCTTTTTGTTTGATGTCCTTTATCCGTGGCCACTGCAATGGGGTACTTTTATTCTTATTATTGGTTCAGTGACTGCACTTACTGGGATCTTATATGCCCTAGCAGAGCGTGACATCAAAGCGCTTTTGGCGAACTCTTCAATTGAAAATATAGGTATTATTCTTATTGCCTTTGGAATGGGGATGATTTTTGACACTTTAGGTCTTGAGATTTTAAGCACTTTCTCTTTTATTGCCGCTATTTTTCATGTCTTTAACCACATGGGTTTCAAATCACTCCTTTTTATGGGTGCTGGCTCTATTTTGCATCAAACGCATACAAAAGATTTAGAAAAATTTGGTGGGCTTATCAAGTCTATGCCTGTTACTGCGTTTACCTTCCTTTTTGCTGCGATGAGTATTACAGCACTGCCTCCTACCAATGGCTTTTTAAGTGAGTGGATGATATTTCAGTCCATTCTTAGCTCAAGCACTATTGCAAACGCTATGACACTTAAACTAGCTCTGCCTTTTGCCCTTTTTGCTCTTGCCATGACAGGAGGTTTGGCCATCGCTACATTTGTAAAAGCCTATGGTATTACCTTTTTAGGACTGCATAGAAGCACCAATGCAAAACATGCAAAAGAGGTCAATTTTCTTATGCAAAGCGGTATGATTTTGATGGCACTTTTTGTTGCTTCGCTTATGCTTTTTGCTCCACAGTATCTTTACTTTTTCGATGCCTTAATGGTATCACTTGGAAAAACTTCTGTTTATGCTCAAATCTTTCCAAATGGTTCACTACAAATGCACTCTTTAGGCGTGAATGGTGGAGTTGTCTCTCCCTTAATTCTTTTTGCTGCTTTGGTTGGGGTTACCTCACTTTTGCTTTTTGCTTACAAAGCTTTTAATGTAAAAACAAGAGTACATCGCAGTTGGGCATGTGGCTATAAAACTTCTGCCAAAACGCAGTACACAGCAACAGGTTTTTCCGGTGTTATGCGAAGATTTTTTAACTGGCTCTACAAGCCTGAAGAGCATATAAGCAAACAAAATCTTGCAGGACATGAGACAAAATTTTCAGATGCAAGTTATGAAGTGCGAATTAAACCACTTTTTGAAGTTTTTATTTATGACAATATTAAAAAGTGGGTAAATATTACAAGCTATTGGGTCTATCGTTTGGCTCATTTTGAGCAGACACGCTACCCTGCTATGATATTTAATCTTATGCTTTTCATTCTCTACAGTTACCGAATTTTTACCCATGAGATTGACTGGCAAAGTATTCTCATAGAGATGGCACTGATGCTGATGTCACTAAAAATCTTAGTTATTGGGGAGAAAAAGTAATGTTTGTTTTTGATTGGCTTTCTCTTATTTTTGTTGCACTTATTCTACTTGGTGCAATTCCAAATATTTTTTATTCAAGTGGATATTTACCACATATTGAGAGAAAACTGCACTACCAACTCCATTACTTTGCATTTATTTTTTCTATGCTTGGTGTGGTTGTAAGTGCAAATGCTCTTGTTTTTCTCTTCTTTTGGGAGCTTATGAGTCTTACTTCATGGCAGTTGATTTTAACAGAAGTAAAAGAGAACGCTACCATTAAAGCAGCACGATTTTACTTTACAATGACCCATTTTGGATTTCTTTTTTTACTGCTCTTTTTTCTTATTGTCACCGATGGAGATTTAACGGTTGGCTTTGCAGCTATGAAACTTTCAGCTTCTCATTTTGCTTATCCGACACTTCTCTTTTTCTTTTTATTGTTGGGATTTTTAAGTAAGGCTGGAGCAGTCCCATTGCATGTTTGGCTTCCATACGCTCATCCACAAGCACCTAGCCCAGTCTCTGCACTTATGAGTGGAGTAATGCTTAAAGTTGCTATTTATGGAATGTTTCGCTTTTTGTTTGATGTTCTTTACCCTTGGCCGATTGAGTGGGGCATCGTTATTTTAACTATTGGTGCATTGTCCTCTTTAGTGGGTGTTTTATATGCTCTGAGTGAGCATGATATAAAAGCACTTTTAGCAAATCACTCTATTGAAAATATTGGTATTATTCTTATTGGTTTTGGAATGGGAATGATTTTTGATACTTTAGGTCTTACTACTCTTAGTTCGTTTGCTTTTATTGCTGCCATTTTTCATACATTTAACCATATGAGTTTTAAATCTCTTCTTTTTATGGGAGCAGGTTCAGTGCTTCACCAAACGTATACAAAAAATATGGAAAAATATGGTGGACTTATAAAAGCAATGCCTGTTACTGCGTTTACTTTTCTTATTGCTGCTATTTCCATCTCAGCACTGCCACCGAGTAACGGTTTTTTAAGTGAGTGGATGATATTTCAATCAATGCTAAGTTCTTCTCATATAGATAATATCTCTCTAAAACTTGCCATTCCTTTTGCTATTTTTGCTCTTGCTATGACTGGTGGTTTGGCGATTGCATGTTTTGTAAAAGCGTATGGTATTACCTTCTTGGGTCTGCATAGAAGTACAAATGCTAAACACACTCATGAAGTCAATTTTTTAATGCGTTTTGGAATGATTTTAATGACTTTAGTTGTTATCTCTTTGATGCTTTTCACCCCTTTTTATATGCACTATTTTGATAAAGTAATGGTGGGATTAGGTCGTGCTTCCATCTATGCACAGATATTTCCTAATGGTGTTTGGAATATGCACTCTGTTGGTATAAATGGAGGTATAGTCTCTCCTTTGATTTTACTTCTTTCTCTTGGAGGTGTTACTGCGTTTATAATGTTCGCTTACAAAGTTTTTGGTATAAAAACACGCATTCACAACAGTTGGGCATGTGGCTATAAAACCTCTGCTAAAACGCAGTACACCGCGACAGGATTTGCAGGACCAATTCGTAGATTATTTGATTGGCTTTATAAGCCAGAAGAACATTTTTCTAAGCAGACAATAGCAGGACATGAGACAAAATTTGACGATTCGCACTATGAAGTGCATGTAAAGCCACTCTTTGAAAAAGTCTTTTATACGAGTATTGTTAAGGCTGTAAACTTTACAAGTTACTGGGTCTATCGTCTGGCTCATTTTGAGCAGACACGATATGCTGCGATGATATTTAACATTATGTTAGTTGTACTTTTTAGTTATAGAATTTTTGCTCATGACTTTTCATGGGCTACCTTTGTTTTGGAGTTTTTTGTTATGATGATTTCTGTTAGAATTTTAATTATTGGAGATAAAAAATGATACTCTATTTTGTGACGATTATTTTACTTGTGCTTATTGCTCCTCTATTGCTCTCTTACATTAAAGCAACAAAAATGATGTTGCTTTTTAAGAGACCTATCTCCATTTTTCAAGGCTATAGAGACTTTTCAAAATTGATGCATAAAGAGACAATTATTTCTGAAGAGACAAGTGCCATTACCACTTATGCCCCTTTTTTAGTGCTTTCACCACTTCTCATTGTGATGTTCTTTTTGCCTCCCGTTGTGCATGGGAGTTACTATGTAAGTTTTGTAGATGCTTTTACCATTACAGGGCTTATTTCACTCTCTACATTTTTTCTTATGCTTTTAGGACTTGATAGTGCGAGTGCATTTGGAGGAATGGGAAGTTCTCGTGAAGCATTTATCTCTGCACTTGTTGAACCTGCTATGGTTCTTACCATCTTTTCAGTCTCTTTAATGGCTGGAAATTTAGGTGTTGGTCAAGCAGGGGTGAATTTAGCACAACATTTTCCGCAGGAGCATATGGCAAGTTTTCTTTTTGCTGGTATTAGTTTTTTCATATTGCTTATGGCTGAAAATGGTCGTATTCCTGTAGATAATCCAGAAACGCATTTAGAACTTACTATGGTGCATGAAGCGATGATACTTGATTTAACAGGAGTATATTTAGCCATAATTGAGACAGCTTCTTCCATTAAATTTGTGATTTTTGCATCACTTTTTGCATCACTTTTTATGCCATTTGGTTTAGAGTTTACAGCACCTATTGCCTTTTTGATTTTTATAGTAAAACTCTTTTTCATAGCAACGCTAGTTGCTCTTTTAGAGGTAAATACAGCAAAACTAAGACTTTTTAAGATACCAAACCTTTTAGGTCTGGCAATAGTCTTTGCCTTTTTATCTTTAATTACATTTTATGTTTTAGGAGCGTAAACAATGGTTGATTTTCTTATTGGACTCTTTTTAGCTTCACTTATTGTGGCACTCTTTACAACAAGACTTTATAGACTGCTTTTGTGGTACTCCATGAACTCTTTAATGCTTGGTCTTTTGGCTCTTATTATTGGAAAAAGTATAGATGATAAAGCGATGATTATTACAGGTGTAATTACCATTGTTGTTAAGGCAGTAGCTATTCCGTATATTCTTAAAAATTTAAGTCAAAAGTTTCATTTTGTGCGTCAAATAACGCCTGAGATAAAAGTACAGTATGCCATTATGCTTGTTCCTGCTATTTTAGTTTTTACTTTTTACCTCTCTGAGCCTATCACGCATATGATAAATACCAATGCAAACTTTGTGGCAATAAGTATCTCATCACTCTTTCTTTCTCTACTGTTGATGATGGAACATAAAAATGTGGCACCAAAAATTGTTGGATTTTTAAGTATGGAAAATGCACTTTTTTTACTTGGAATTACTGCAACAAATGGAATGCCAATGCTTGTAGAGCTTGGTATCTTTTTTGATTTACTGATGGCTATTGTCGTTATAAATCTACTATTTCATAAAGAGGAGCTCAAAATATGAATCTCTCCCTTCTTCTGCTTCCTGCCATCATTATGTTTGGTGTGAGCTTTTTTAAAAATAAAAAGGCGAAGTATGTTTTAGCCTTTACCTCTTTTGTTATTCTAGGACCAATTGTTGAACTTTTTTTACTCCCTAAACCTTACAATGTTCTAGGAAGCTATCTTGTAGCAGACAAGCTTGATACTTATGTTTTACTTGTCTCTTCCATTGTTGGTATTGGCGTAACATTGGCGCTTTTAACACTCGATAAGCATGTAAAAGTCTCTCCAAAAGCATATAGAAAATTCTATAGATTTTTTGCAATTTTTTGGGTTGGACTTATCTTTTCTATACTCTCAAATCATATGGGTATCTACTGGATAGGGCTAGAACTTGCAACACTCTCTACTGTCTATATGATTAAGACAAACTATACACCTGCCGCACATAAAGAGGCTTGGAACTATATGATAGTCGGTGCTATCGCCGTTTCACTTATACTCTTTGGTATTATACTTATGTATGCAAGTGCGAAACCTATTTTAGGCGAAAATGCAATGCAGTTTGATTTGCTTTTAGCTCATGCCAAAGAGATTCCATCTCCTTTTCTTTTTGAAATGGGATTTGCTATTGCGACCATTGGAATGTTTGTTAAAATGGGATTTTTTCCTATGAACCTGTGGCTTGCAAATATCGAGCGAGCCTCTTTTTATCCTGTTGCAGCACTTTTTAGTGGTATTTTAGAGTCTGCTGTGGTTATTGGGTTTTTCCGTTTCTCACAGATTGCTATGAAAGTAAATTATAATCATCTTTTTATTTTTGTATTTGTTTATACAATCTTAACAATTTTTATTGTCTCTTTTTTAATTTATAGAGCAAAAGATTTTATGCGTCTCTTTTCACTCTCTGGGGTTGAACATATGGCTCTTATTGTTATTTTCTGGGTAAGTGGTGCACCGTTTGCTGCATTGCTTCACTTTGGTGCGCATGCCTTTTTAAAACCAGCACTCTTTCTCTCTACAGGTGTACTCGAATCTAATGGAAAGTATAAAATTGCAGGTGCGCTTAGAGGATATAAAGGAGTTAAAGGGACAATTTTTTGGTTTTTAGTTTCGCTCTTTTTACTCGCTATTATCTCCTTGCCACCAAGTCCGATGTTTTTTAGTGAACTTTATGGATTTGGAGCTATGATAAGCACCGCAAAAAGTAGTCATCATATGCTGGCTATGATTGGGGCAATTTTATTTTTGCTTGCACTACTTTCCATAATCTTTTACCGTTTTGTAGCGATTTACCAATCTATGAAATATGAGGGTGAAGAGGAAGAAAAAACTGTTTATACAAGTGAGCTTGTTGCTCTTGTAATATTTGCAATCTCTTTGATGGCACTTTTACTACCATCATCTCTTGCATATCTAAAATCCATAGGATAAGAAAATGGCAAAAAAAAGAAAATCGTGGATGAATGCTGAGGAGTTGGCACAAGAGGAGAATATTGTCTCCTTTCACCCAAGAGATATGAAAAGTTTTTATGCATGGGATGGAGATATTTTAGTATTAAATATTTTAGGTACGCCAAGTGCAAAAAAAGACATCATAGGTAAACCAAAAGGGAACCAACTTAAAATAAGTGTAACAGCTAATCCTGTTGGTGGTCGTGCAACGGACTATATGGTGAAGTGGCTTTCCAAAGAGTTTGGAGTAAACAAAAGTGATATAGAGGTTGTTTTTGGGCGTATGAATGTCAATAAACAGCTGAGAATTAAAGCACCAACAAAATTTCCAAGAGTCATAGCAAAGCTAGAGGAGAAGAGTAAATGAGACTAATAGCACGGTATGCAAAAGAGCTTGAAAATGAGTTTGAGATCATTACAGTCTATGAAGATGAGACACAAAAAGAGCGTGTTCCTAAGACAAATCCTATTGTGAGAACTTTAGCAAAAAAATACCCTGCAGCCATCTGGTTTGAGCGAAAGATGCATGATGATTTTGGTATTATCGTCTCAGATGCATTTGACAGGCGACCTCTTGTGCATCAAGAACGATTTCCTAAAGATGTGCATCCCTTACGAAAAGATTTTCAAGAAAAAGAGCTTGAAGAGGCTCCTTATCTTGCATATAAATATGAAGCAATAGGCGGAGATGGCGTTTTTCAAGTGGCAGTTGGTCCCATTCATGCAGGAATTATTGAACCTGGGCATTTTCAGTTTTCTCAAGCTGGAGAGGATATGCTTCACCTTGAAGTGAGACATTTTTATAAAAATCGTGCTATTGAGAAGATGCTTGAGGGGAAAACCTTGGCAGAGGCGAAGCCTATAATTGAGCGAATAAGTGGGAATGAAAGTGTTGCATATCAAATATGTTACCGAGATATTTACCTACAAGCATCGCAACAAGAACTTCCTCTAGCACTGCAAAAACGGCATGCTTTTTTGCTTGAGTTGGAGAGACTTATTCATCATCTTACAGATTTAGGCTTTATTCCAAATGATGCTGGTTTTGGAGCGGCTTTGGCGTATGGCTCAAAACTTGCAGAGGATGCACGAAGAAAAATGCGTGAAGTTACTGGGCATCGTTTTGGTTTTGGCGGGGTAACATTTACAAATCAGTTTATAGATGTTGTCTCTTTTAAAGAGTGGCTTGATGACCTTGAGACGAGCATAGAATTTTTTGAAGATTGGATTATGGATATTCCATCATTATGGGATAGATTTGACACGACAGGGGTTCTAAATCTTAAAAATGCTGTGAAATACAATAGTGTTGGCGTAATAGCGCGGGCATCAGGACTCTCTCAAGATAGGCGTATAAATAAATTTTACCTAGAGCATGGTTTTGTAATGGCAAGTGAAGTGAGCGGTGATGTTGGTGCGCGTTTTAAAGTACGCATTCAAGAGGTAAAGAACTCTATGCAAATGATGCACAACTTTTTAGAAGAGGATGAGACTGCGTTTAGAGTAGCCGATGTACAAGATGGATCGTATCAAAGTTTTACAGAGAGTTCCATTGGTGAGCTTTTTATGGCAATAGATATAAAAGATGGTCTCATTGAGCGTTTTTTTGTTAGAGACCCTAGTTTTGTGAATTGGCAGGCGGTACATATTATGATGCAGAGTGACATCATCGCAGATTTTCCACTTATAAACAAAAGTTGTGATTTAAGTTATGCAGGAAATGATTTATGATTAAATTTTGGAACAAAAGAGTAAAACACGGAATTTTAACAGAGAATGAGCAGCTAGACAGAGAACTCTCAAAGATAAAAAAAGAGATAAAAGAGGGTGTTAAAAAGAGATTTGCAGGCTCACTTGCCATAAGAATGGTAGATAGCGGCAGTTGTAATGCGTGTGAGGCGGAGTGTAATGCTCTTGCAAATCCATACTATGATTTAAAACGATTAGGTATCTACTTTGTAGCAAGTCCACGCCATGCGGATGTGTTACTGTTAAGCGGTATTATGACATTTAATATGACACCACATGTAAAAGAGGCTTACGCCCAGATTCCCGCACCAAAATGGGTAATAAGCTTGGGTGATTGTCCTGTAATGCAAGCTCCGTTTGATAAAACATATGCCATAAATGCCCCAGCAGAAAATCATCTCCCCGTAACGCATCACATAGCAGGATGCCCACCCTCTCCACTAGAAATTATGGAAGGTTTGTTGGAGTTTTTGAAAAAGATTTAGAATATAGCATTGATTTTGAAGAAGCACAACATATAGGTGTAAGCTGTCAAGCCATCATTAAGATTTGGTTAGTTGATAAACTAATTCAAAATGAGCATCACAAAGTAGCTTAGCTGTGATTGAATTAGTGAAAGCTAGAGGAGTTGGTTTTTTATAAACTCCAAGTAGTGTCCCTCTTCCCTTTCAAGCTCTTTATGTGTTCCTCTTTGCACTATTTCACCCTCATCTAAAACATAAATCATATCTGCATTTTTTACTGTACTGAGCCTATGTGCGATGGTAATGAGTGTTTTTTTCTCTAGTATTGGTTTGAGTGCGACAAAGAGTTTGGTCTCTGTATGCACATCGAGTGCTGAGGTAGATTCATCAAATATTACGACACTTGGATTTGCTATGATCATACGGGCAATACTAAGTCGTTGGCGTTGCCCTCCTGAGAGTCGAATGCCGTGATGTCCTACGATGCTCTCAAGTCCATCGGGCATACTCTCAAGCATATCTGAGAGTTGCGCGATTTCTAGTGCTTTGAAAATCTGCTCATCGCTGATATTTTCATGCCCCATAGTAATATTGAAACGCAGTGTAGAGTTAAACATTATAGGCATCTGCAAGACTAAAAATATCTTCTCTCTTACAGAGTGTTTGTTTATTTTCTCTGTAGGAATACCGTTATAAAAAAGCGCACCAGATGTTTTTTCATAAAATCCTGAAATGATTTGAGCAAGTGTTGTCTTTCCACTTCCACTTGCACCAATAAGGGCTATTTTTGAGCATGGAGCTACTTCAAAGTTTATGTTTTTAAGAATGAGTTTATCACTGCTTTCATAGCAAAAGCATAAATCACTCAGTGCAATATCGACTGCGTTTGAGTCTATTTCATGCTCCCCACTTGTCTCTTTTTTGAGTGAGAGAAGTTTGTTAATGCGCTCTAATGCCGCTTTTGCAGCGGAGTAACTGTATTGCATAGAGAGAATGTCTTGTACCGGAGTCATAATGAACCAGATGTAGCCAAACATGGCAAACATCATCCCTATCTGAGATCTGAGTATGCTACTAAAAGCAGCCCACTTGCACGAATAAGCTCAAAAACACTTAAAAATATAGTGTAGGAGAGCTTTTCATAAGCGACACTTTTGAAGTTAAAGAGGTTTGAAGTCTCTTTGATTTTTTTTGCTTGTTTGAGTGCTTTTTCAAAAAAGTAGTGCTCTTTGTTACTTGCTTTTATCTGTCCGTAAAGCTCCAACGTCTCACCTACATCCTCTTGAAACGCAGCTATTGCTTTGTTCTCCTCTTTTTTGAGTGCACCTACTTTAGCAGACATCTTTTTACTTAAAAACATAATGAGCGGCTGGACAAAGAGAATGAGTATGCCTAAAATTGGGTTGATGGCTATCATGACAATGCCAACGGCGAGCAGCGTTAAAACAGATGCCACAAAACGGCTTGAACTAACCATAATGAAGTTGTCAAGTGTGTCGATGTCGGTGATGAGGTTGGCAGTGATAGCGCCGCTGCCTAGCGTTTCAAACTCATTCATGGAAGTATGTTCAAGGTGTGTAAGGAGTTTAGAGCGTATCATAAAAGTGATGTATTTTGATATTTTTGTAAATATTTTTGTCGTGATGACACCAAGATAGTAGTATAAAAAACGTAAAAATATAACCACAAACGCAACGATGGCAATGTAGTAAAAAGCAGAACCACTTCCTAAAAGCGTGTTGATGGTGGGAACAATATAATGCGGCTTGTGCAGCAGCACTTCATCGACCATCATTGGCAAAAGTAAGGGAACCGGCACACTTACAATGATGGCAAGTAGCGTAATGATCTGCCCATAAATAAGGGCAGGTTTTTTATGGAGTGCGAGTTTGAAAAGAGATTTGAATGTTATTTTAGTTTGCATTTGCTTTGATGGCATTTTGGATGCGTAGGAGTGTTTCATCTCTGCCCAAAATAGCCATAACTGCATCAAGCCCTGGACCACTCATTTTTCCAAGAAGTGCAACGCGCAGAGGGTTTCCGATTTTTCCAAATCCTATCTCCATCTCATTGACTATCTCTTCCATCACATGATGATAATCTGCAGGAAGATGAAGAGAATCTGCTGCGTTTAGTTTTGCTGCGAAGTTCTCTAAAACCTCAAAGGCATTACCTTTAAATGCTTTTTTGACTGCTTTTGCATCGTATTCACTTGGTGTTGTAATAACTTCATGACAAAGAGAAGCAAGCTCTTTGAGTGTTTTTGCGCGCTCTTTTAAAGCATCAAGTAAAATCTCTTTTTTGTCATGTGAAGTGAGGACAATATCAAAATCAAGAAGTAACTCTACAAGTTCATCATTTGAACTGTTTTTGATGTAGTGTGCATTGAGCCAGTCGAGCTTTTCAGTGTTGTAAATTGAAGCTGATTTGTTGATGTCTTTTGGATCAAACAGCGCTTTCATCTCATCCATTGAGAATATCTCTTGATCTCCATGACTCCAACCAAGGCGCACGAGGAAGTTTAGGAGTGCTTCTGGGAGATAACCCATTGCTTTGTACTCCATTACATCTGTTGCACCGTCACGTTTTGAGAGTTTTTTACCTTGTTGGTTGTGAATCATCGGAACATGGTAAAATTTAGGAATATCAAATCCAAGAGCTTCATAAACAACTATTTGCTTTGGAGTATTTGAGAGGTGATCATCCCCACGAATAACTTCATTAATGCCCATCAAAGCATCATCAATTGCTACAACAAAGTTGTAAGTAGGGCTTCCATCAGCACGAGCGATGACAAAATCATCCAAAATATCTTCTGCTTGAAATACTACATCACCTTTAACACCATCATGAACGATAATTTCACCACTAATTGGTGCTTTAATGCGAATAACTGGCTCTACACCTTCAGGAGGAGTTCCTTCAAAATCACGATATTTTCCATTATATTTTGTACGCTCTTTATTAGCCATTTGTGTTTCACGGAGTGTATCTAACTCCTCTCGTGACATATAACATTTGTATGCTTTTCCCTCATCAAGAAGTTGTTTGATGTATTTCGCATAGATGTCACTGCGTTTACTTTGGTAGGTAATCTCCCTATCTGCCTCAAGTCCAAGCCATGCAAATGCCTCTAAAATCGCTTGAGTCGCCTCATTAGAATTTCTTGCCTTATCAGTATCTTCAATGCGAAGAACAAACTTCCCGCCATTTTTTTTCGCCCAGAGGTATGAAAAGAGTGCAGTACGAAGACCGCCGATGTGTAAGTAGCCAGTAGGGCTTGGAGCAAAACGAGTAACAACCATGATATGCCTTTAAAATTATAATTAGACTTCTTTTATAACCTAAATATATCTCAGCATTTTATAGAGAGTTTTAATCAAGGCAGATGTTCTTCAGCGTAGCTGTAGCTACGGTGGAGGTTATCTAACGCAGAGTAAAGCTCTCTATAAATTGCCCAAAGGGAGGGATAAAAAAAGCGAACTTGCACAAAACTTTTCCTCACCGTAGCTACGGCTACG
>NZ_JALXBK010000046.1 GCF_026991475.1 Sulfurimonas sp.
GCAATTGCCAAAGCAAAACGCATCTGTAACTTTTTGTTTTTAGTTAAAAAAAGGGCAATGGGCATAAGAAGCAAAGTTGTTGTTGTGTTTGAGAGAATAGAGCTTAAAAGTCCCGTCGTAATAGAGAGTGAAAATATCATTCCTCTAGGTGTCGATGGAAACAGAGAGAGCAGTTTGTCGGCAATATGCATATGCAATTTACTTTTTTCAACCGCAATAGCAAGTAAAAAACCACCTAAAAAGAGATAAATTATAGGATTTGCATAGTTTATAGTAGTAGCTTTTGTAGAGATTATGCCAAAAGCAGGAAAGAGAACAATAGGCAGTAAAGAGACAACACCTAGAGGAAGTGCTTCATTTGTCCACAAGATTACAAGCAGCGCGATAATGCCTAAAAGCTCACTTTGGGTATTGCTAAACGCAGTGCGTCCCAGTGCGTATATAATCACACCTACTATTATCGAAAAAGCTATCTTTAGAAGTTGGTTTTTCTCTAAAAGCATCTTTTTACCTCCTATATTAGACTTTTTTCAATGTGTTAGCAAATCCCTAAGACTTTCATGCGGATCTTTGCCCTCAAGTGTCAAATAAACTTCTTTTGCAATAGGAAGATAAAGATGATTTTTTTGTGCAATTTCATGCAGGGCATAAGTTGTTCCAATACCCTCTGCAACTTCACCAAGAGTATCAATAATCTCTTGCTGCGTTTGTAATTTTGCAAGTCCCAAACCTACTCTAAAATTCCTACTCATTGTTGAAGAGGCCGTTAAAAAGAGATCGCCTGCACCACTTAAACCTATAAAACTATCCTCTTTAGCACCATAAGCTAGACCAAAACGCTGCATCTCTACTAGTCCACGAGAAATGAGTGCTGCCGCAGCATTGTTGCCAAGTTCGAGTCCTGTACAAATGCCCGCTGCAATCGCTATAACATTTTTATATGCACCAGAAATTTCAGCCCCTATCACATCAGTTGAAGTATATGTTTTTATAAATGAGGGAAAAAGAGCACTAAAATCTTTAGCTAACTTTTCATCTGTTGCATTAATTACAAGTGCTGTAGGAAGAGACTGCATCACTTCTGTTGCAAAGGATGGTCCAGATAAAAAAGCAATATTCTCAGAGGGAACATATTTTGCATATATTTCATTCAAAAATTTCCCACTTGAAGCTTCTATACCTTTTGAAGCAACTAAAATTTTCTGTCCATTAAAAACAAAAGAGTTCTCTAACCAGCCTGCCACCTGCTGTGCCGGCACTGTAATAACAAGATACTCACAAGCAAGCGCACTCTCGAGAGAAACAAAATTTTCTATATCACGTGGTGTTCTTGAAGTTATACAAACACTATTTTTTTCACTCAAAGCGTATGCTAATGCACTGCCCCATTTACCCGCGCCAATGACTCCAATTAACATATCTCTTACTCCCTATTATTTTTTCAAACGCAGTAATATCATTTTCATATCCAACTACGACCAAAATATCGCCACTTTGAATTATATACTCTTTCATCTTTTTAGAATAAAAAAATTCACTTTTCATATCTTCATGAATCAATGATAAAATAATAATACCATGATACTGTGTCCAATCAATACTTGCTAACTTATGATTTTCAAGTTTACTCTCTGTATCAATTTTAATTTGTGCAATTTTAAGATCACTCTCTTCATAAATAATATTATTTAAAATCTTACTAGAAATTGGTTTTTCAAGCATATTTGTAATAATATCAGCCGTTGTCTCAACAAGCGGTATCACTTTATTTGCGCCTGCCATTGAGAGTTTATTTGCACTCTCACGATTAAGTGCTACAGCAATAATCGCTAAATCTGCAAAATTTGAGCGTAAAGATATTGTCAAAAAAATATTTTCTGCCATATCTTGTAAAACACAAAAAGCAATTGACTCTTCAATATTAATATCTTCATCAATACCTTTCCATTCATCACTTAAATCAAATTTTTCCACTTCATATGG
>NZ_JALXBK010000047.1 GCF_026991475.1 Sulfurimonas sp.
TTCTCAAAAGCTTCTACTTGAAGTCTCTCTAGCCCTTTTAAACAAGGTCTCTCTGTTTGTGGATGGGAATTATAGAGAAGTGATGCTTAATAGTTACTTAATGCGTTGGGAAATTTGGGGAGAATTTGAAATTCCTTTTCCAAGTACCCTTTTTACAATCAATTACTAATTATTGACCTCTATAAATACAGGCTCAGAAAAATTCGGTACATCATCATAAGAGAACACCGCATAATACTTATGGACATCTATATCACCAAAATTATCATAAGTGTAATTATCACTTCCTCCATATAGTTTCTGTCCATCATAAGGGCTACATGGAACTCTAAATCTATTTTTCACAACTATTACACCCTTATATCCATCATCATCTGGATTCGTCCATGTAAGTTTAATCATACCATCTTCTATTTTTGTAGATAAATCTTCAACTTGCTTTGGTGGATTTTTACGCTTTCTAATATAGTCTATACTTAATGTTGGCTTGTTTATATGTTTTTTATCTATCCAATTTATATTTACAGAGTGACTATTTTCTTTTTCTGATGTAGTGGACAAAATAAACATTGCTTTTGTTTGAGTTTTTGACATTTCAATAAGCTGTTCTAAAGTATATGTATCAAATACAAATCTTTGTTTTTTAGAATTTTTTACATCTTGAGTGCTAACATCATATCCTACTCTTTCTATAACATTCCTATTTTGAATTTTTTCATATGTCACTTCACCTTCTATAGATTCAATAAGCTCAACATGAAAACGTAAAGTATTTTCTTTTACATTTATCGTAGCAGCTTCAATATCTATATAAGCATCAGAAAAAACGGTATTATCTAAATCTGGAAGATTTAATAAGTCAAACTCAATACAAGCATATTTTTTCATGCCATTTTTATCAAAACCAGAAATTAGAGTATCTTCTTTAAAATTATTTACACTAACACTAAAAACAGAAGATGACTCTATATCTATTTTTGCTTCTTTGATTGTATATGTAATATCTAACTTTGGTCTATAGGTAAGTCCTCCACTAAATTTTCCATATCCTATATCCCACTGCATCATTTGTGAAGCCCTATCTAATGGTAAAGAGCTCGGTCCTTCCATCCTAAAGTATGCTTCTCTTCTTTTTAAAGCTTTTTGAAGTACTTTTAACTCTTGTGCAGCAAATTGGTATGTTCTCCATACTCCTTGAGATAGTTGATGTGAACTCGTAGGTCTATCAATATAAGAGAGCATCTTTGCATTTTTTATATCATCAAAGCTATCTATATCATCAATAGTTCTCTCATCCATCTGTCCAACACGCCATTCACCATATTTTTCAACCTGAACAGCAACTCTATTCATAGGATAAAATGATATTTTTGCTTCTGTTAAAACTGCATTTTCAGGAATACTATTTAAGGCAAACCCACATACTCCATAACATTCACCTTTTTGTTCTGAGATACCTACAAAAAGAGAGTTGTTTCCAAAGTGCTCTTGATTTTTCTTTGTTTTTTCACCAACATAACCTATTTTAGCATCTAAAGGATATAAAATTTTAGAGAACATACTCTCTGCTGGTTTTGTTCTTACACTTAAGACCTGTGCATATGGTGACTTAACGCCTTTAGCTTTACATACAGCACGAATATAATAGTAGTAATTGTTAGCACTCTTCAAGTTTGAATCTACATAAGTTTTAGATTTTGTTAGAGCTATTCTATTTGAAGCCTGTGCAAATCCCTTAAGTTTATTTGAACGATATATTTCAAAATAGATAGTTTCATCATCAGAATAATCCCAAGCAAGTTCTATCTCTTTAGCTTCTATTGTTTGTGCTACAAAATTTAATACTCTTGGTAAAGCATTTTCTTTTTTATAATTATTCACTTCAGATAAAGCCATAATAAGTGCTGGAATATTTTCCTCAATATTTTCACTCATATTTTCTTGATAATCACTAATGTTTCTCGTCCCAACTTCTGCCACTAAAGAGAGTGCTCCTTGTGAATAATAAAATTCTCGTCCGCTTCCAGATATAAGATGTACAGGAGGTTTTCCCATATGTATTCCATATTCACGAGAGGACTCTTTTCTAATCTCTTCTGCCATATTTCCAGCTAAGAGGTTCAAATCTATAGCGTCATCAGCATCTTCATGAATAAAATTATGCGCGGGGAAGAAGACATTACCTTGCGAATGATAATCCAGCGCTATAGTAATATTATTATGACCTAGCACGAAATCTCGTAATGCAGCAGTTTCTGGCTCACTAAACGCAGCAGGTCCAGAATAAACATTAGATGTATAAGTTTTGTTTGGAGTAAATCCCACACTAAAGTTTCTATTTAAATCAACTCCATAACTACCATCTGGATTTTTTCTACGATTTTTTCTCCAAAAAGCAAAATGGTTTCTTGAGTATTCAAAACCATCAGGATTAGCACAAGGAACCATATAAAGTGTTGTTTTATCTAAAATCTGATTTAGTATAGGGTCATAATCTATATGTTCAAGTATATATTTGGCAAAACTCAAAGATAATTCTATTCCAATCCATTCTCTTGCATGGATAGTTCCCGTATAAAAAAGTGCAGGTTTATCTAAATTAGTTTTTACATTTTTTGTAATACTAACTGCTATTATCTCTCTATTTTCCCATGTTGTACCGATTTTTTCGACTTGGAAAAGCTCAGGATTTGTTTTTTGTGCAGAGTTGAAAAACTCCACACACTCATCATAGGATGTATATTGTTGTCTCAAAGTAAGGCCTTCAAAGTAGTTTAGTAATGCAATTATACTTTAAAATGCTTCTCTTATCTTATTTTTTTGTTTTTCTATCTATTAAATCTACAATTAATTTTATCTTTTTATCATTGAAATCAAGACCTAATTTTTCTTGTTCTGGAGTTGCAAAAGCAGGAATACCATTTACTTCGAGTACTATATACTCCTCTTTTTCTCTATCATATATAATATCAACTCCACCAATATCTACACCAGTCGCATTACAGGCTTTTATTGCAACATCAATTATTTCATCATTTGCTTCTCGCATAAAAACACTCCCACCACTGGTTACATTTGTGCGCCAATCATCTCCACTCGCTTTACGCCCATAACAACTTACAAATTGTCCATCAACTATATCTACACGAAAATCTGTGTTATCATAATCTATAAATTTTTCTATATAAAAATATCGTAAATCCATCTGATTTAAAAATGGCATAAGCATATCTAAATTTGCTTCACTCTCTATTTTTGTTAAACCGACTCCACCCCAACCATCTGTTGGTTTATAAACCATTTTATCCCATTTCTTTATAATTTTTTTCAACTCATGCCCATCATCTCTATGACAAAGGTTATAATCAGGTGTCGCAATCTTATGATTACGCAAAACAAAAGAGGTATGGAATTTGTCTTCAGTCAAAGCAAAAGCATCATAAGAGTTTATCATCGGTATCACTCTATTGAGAGCTTGATATAAATACATTTGGTATTGTGTCTGCTCTCCGGCATTATAAGAGAAAAAGAGATCTAGTTTATTTAATTTTTCGCCATAATGCTCTTCTCCTCTATAAATAATATTGCCATTTTTAGCGATTGCATGACGCAAACTAACATCATCTAATGTCTCAATTTCTCTCTCTTTTAACTCTTTAATAATCTTTTTGGCAATTTTATCTCCGCCACCATTTTTATATAACCACATACCTATTTTTCTATTTGCCATTGCTATCCCCTTTTTTAAAATCACCATGTTGTATAAAATATTGAAATAATTTTTTGCTTAAATCTATCCGACTTACAAAACTCTGTTTATCTGCTCTTTCATGTACTGTATGATCACCATCACCATAAGGTCCAAAGCCATCTAAAGTCACTACACCACAGGAGCTTACAATATTTGCATCGCTTACTCCCCCTCTAGCTTCATGCAGAATTTCTTGAGAGCTTATACGCTTAATATCTTCTAGTAAATCTAATGATTCACAACTTTGTTGCATCACATCCCTTTGAATGCCACCACTTAACTTCGATTTTGTACCAGAGACATAAGAAGTATTTACAATATGATTCACTGCGTTTAGAACCCTTTGGCGTTCATCAATAGTGGTGTATCGCAGTTCAAAAACCATATGCGCATGGGGAGAAATTGTATTTGCACCTATTCCACCCTCTATTTTTCCAACATTTACTGTAGTTCCCCTTTTTAAGTCTGTAAGTTTTACCAACTCTTGAAGTTTATAGGAAAGTTCCAAATTTGCATCATAACCATCTGAATAATGGTTTCCAGCATGTGCTGCTTTTCCCTCAATATCTATAAAAAAAGTACCTACACCTTTACGAGCAGTTACAACTTCCATATTTTTTCCAGCTGCTTCATAAACGAAGCAGTAATCATAATTTTTTGCTAATTCGGCTGTTAAATGTTTAGAATCATCACTTCCACTCTCTTCATCACTGACAAAAAGAATATCAATATTTCGAATATCTAAGCCCTCTTTTTTAAGTGCTCTTAATGCCTCAACTAAGACGATGTTACCGCCTTTCATATCACAAACACCAGCTCCATAAACCCACTTTTCATCAACCCTATACTCCTCAAATTTTCCTTGAGGAAAAACTGTATCTAAATGACCTAAGAGAAGTAATTTTTTTGAGAATTTATCATGCGAAGAGAGATAGTGTCTATGATTTCCAATAGCATCACGCTTATGTATCTTTGGTGTATAACCCAAATCTTGCAGCCATGTATCAAATAAAAGACCAACTCTATCAACGCCACGTTTATTTTTTGTATAGGAATTAATTTTTACAACAGATTCTAAATCTTTTAAATATTGCATAATACTCCACTATCTTGAAAACTGATTTTGAGTTATTATACTATGTATGTTTGAAGTTTGTTAAAAATTTTGATGAAATTTTCTACACTATACATATAGTGTGTAAAGGGGGAATATTCTAAGGATTTATAGAGCTCAAGAGCTCAGAAGAATTATTTTCTTCTAAGTTCTTTAATACGAGCTTTTTTACCTGCAAGATCACGAAGATAAAAGAGTTTAGCACGACGAACACGACCGCGACGAATAACTTTTATCTCTGCAATTGAGTCAGAATAAAGTGGGAAAATTCTTTCAATACCAACACCGTTAGCACCGATTTTACGTACTGTAATAGTTTGACCAGTACCTTGACCACGTTTTGCAATACAAACACCCTCGTAGTTTTGAACACGAGTTTTGTCACCTTCTTTAATTGTTACTGCTAAGTTAACAGTATCACCAGCACGAAAATCTGGAATATTTTTCTCTGCTGTTTGTGCTTTTTCAAAGTTTTCAATATACTTATTTCTCAAGATTAAATCCTTAATTTTTTACAGCTTTACTGTAACTTTATATCTTTTTAGCTCATCTGGTCTGAAAAATTTTGTTTTACATTCAGACAAGGCTAATTTTAGTGAGCGAATTTTACTATGATTTCCCTTTAAGTATTCTGATGGAACACTTAGGCCTTCATATATTTTTGGTTTTGAAAATGATGGTGCTTCTAAAAGTGGCGTTTCAAAACTCTCAACCTCTAAAGATTGTGAATTTCCAAGTACCCCTTCTATATTTCTACTCGTTGCATCACATATTATCAAGGAGGCTAGTTCGCCACCTGTTAATATGTAATCACCAATAGAAAAAACTTCATCAGCATATTTTTCTATAACTCTCTCATCAATTCCCTCATATCTTCCACTCACAAAAGCTATATGGGATTTTTGTGCTAAACGCTTTGCATCATTTTGTACAAAAGGTTTTGCAACAGGAGTTAAAAAAACAATATGAACATTTTCATCTTTACATTTTAAATCATCCAAAGCATCAAATAGTGGTTGAGGATTCATAACCATCCCTGCTCCACCACCAACTGCCGTGTCATCTACTTTAAAATGTTTGTTTTTTGAGTAATCTCTAGGATTAAGATAATCTATCTCAATAACATCCTTATCAATCGCTCTTTTTAAAATTGAGTCTTTAAAATAACCCTCTATAAGGTTAGGAAAAAGAGTAACAAATGTGTATTTCATTATGATGCTTCTAAAATATCCATAGCACCACTCAGCGTGATAACTTTTTTATCTATATCAACATTCACTTTAAAAGGTTCCATAAAAGGAACTAAAAAGTTTTTTGCAAAACCCTCGTTCAGTAAAATTTCATCTGTTACTATACTCAAATAATTGGTAATACCAATTCTCTCAACTTCATGTACATTACCTAACTTCTTTCCATCTTCGTAAACATCACAATCTTCTAAATCAAAAAAGAAATATTCGCCTTCATTTAAATGACAATTCTTTCTTGTATCTTCATATGTTGTAAAAAGTTTCGCATTTGTAAACTTTTTTGCATCTTCAAGATTTGTAATATTATTCAATTTCACAAGTCCACGACCAAGGTTCACATCACTTAAAGTGACTTTATCCTTTTTATTTATAAAAAAAACTGCGCCTTTTACAAACTGTTCTGGAAAATCAGACTTAATATGTAATTTCATATCGCCTTTTAAACCAACTGTTTTACCAATTGTTGCGATATGAAGAAGTTTCATTGTGTTAAACTGCTTCAACATTGATTCGATAACTCACACCATCTTTAGCTTTACAGCCAGAAATAACAGTTTTAATCGCACCAATCATCTTACCACTTTTACCTATGAGCTTACCAATATCTTCTTGGTTTGCATAGAGAATTATTTGTGTTATTTCGTCACCCTCTTGTACTTCAACTCTTATATCATCCGGATTAGATGCTATCAGTTTTGCAAATTGTGCGACAAAATCAGCTATCATAACTACTAACGACCAGTTATCTTTTTAACACGGTCACTCATTTGAGCACCAACACCTAACCAATAATCAACTCTTTCATTATCAACTTTAAGTTCTTTTGTCATTGGATTATAGTAACCAATAAGTTCAATCCAACCACCATCTCTTCGTTTACGGCTATCTGTTACCGCGATACGGTAAAATGGTTGTTTTTTTCTTCCCATACGAGTAAGTCTAATTACTGTCATTTTGTTTCCTATTTTTTTAATTTACCTATTACTGGTTACATTTGTGCATCGTGAGAAAAGTAGTTGAAGGGGAAGTGTAAATGAAGATATAAATAAAATCTATATAGTTTTAGCTTCCCTCTTACCATCTCTATAGTTGGATGTACACATGTAACCAGTAAATAGGTTACAAATCTTCTTATCACAGAGGTATTGTTTAAGAAGATTTTAATTTCGAGCGAATTATAACTAAATAATTCTTAAATTATCTCATTCCTTGTGATATAGTTTCTATAAAAGCATTTTTTAATCCTTGAGACAGCGAACCGAAAAGCCGAAAGCACGACAGCCGTTGCCCGTGCCCGCATCGTCTGAAACGAAGTACAGATCGTACGAGCCAGAACCAGCCGGGCTACTTGACCAAATGATACCGCCTGAACCCTGATAATTCAGAGTGCCATCACCGCGGCCGCGGTCACCTGCAGATGGCAATTTTAAAAAATTATTAAAAACATCTGTATTATTTTCAAAGGAATCACCTCCACTGTTATTAACAGTTTCTGCTGCTAATTCATCTAGCGTTGGAACTCTAAAGCCTGCTGGGCAGACTGAATTGCCATCTGTTTTGCTCCAAGCTGTACTTCTTAAACTTCCGTTGTCATCTACACCACTTTCTGCACAGTCGCATGGTGAATTGCTATTTGTTATAAATTTACCATTTTCATTTGTAGCATTGATGTCTGTTGCTAGAGTTGCGGTTGTTGTGGAGTTGGACTTCTGGTGTCCATCTGCAGCTCTTCCCCACTGGTAGTAGTCTCCATAACTTTGATTGTCATCCACTGCCGTTGCTACTCTGGATGCTCCCAAGTTTCTGTCAAGCCAAATTTTTCCTGTATAAGGTGAGGCAACTTGACCATAGGTTTTTCCTCTCCATGTGATAGTTGCAAAAGTAGATTTATAGGTTTTGAGCATCGATTCATACGATGAAACAGCTACAGTAGTGTTTATCTCTTTTACTTTTTGTACAAAAACTCTCATATTGTTTTGTAGAGTCGTATCTGTAACAGTTGCGTTTATATCACTCTGTATCTGGGTATAGAGTGCATTGAGGCTTGTTGCATTCATATCTGCTCTTAGTTTATGAGTAAGATTGCCATCTTTTTCTACTACATAAAGCAGTTGCGCAAGTTTAGCCAGGTCTGTGTTGTTTGCAGCTATATAATCAACTGAAAAATCTGAGAGCGTTGCAGGATTATCACTAAGAGCTAAGTTTGCCAACTTTCCTAAAACTGTAGAGTTTCCATCTATAAATGTTGTAATGGGAGATATAACACTCCCACTACTACAACTCATATTTATATCAAAGCTTGTGTTTGTATCTTCATATGCTCCACCTGTAAGTGTAAGTGGATATGCTACAGAAGATGTAAAAGTATATTTTCCGCCTGCTCCGCTGTATGTTGCTGTTTGTCCCGAAGCATCTTTAAGCGTTGCATTTTTTATGTAACCATCGAGTGCCGTTACATTTGTTCCCGTTGAGCCTACATTTGTTGAATCAGGTGAGGAATTATTTCCTCCACTATTACAAGCATTAAAGCTTAGAGTAAGTGCTAGCAAAAGAGTTACTGAAATATATTTTCTCATTTTTTTGCCTTTTTTTAAGTATTATTAATTATAGTGTTCATATATTTAATATTTTGTTATTTTTCGGTTTGAAATGGGGGGGGGATTTTCATGAGTAAATATGTAACATTTCATATCTAAAGATATGAAATGAATGAGGTTTAAAATATGAACGAGGAGTCTTTTAACGAAGAAGTCCGCCCATTCCACCAGGACCACCTGATTGTCCCATCATTGCTTGGAGCTGTTTCATGCCATTTTTACCGGAGAATTTCTTTGCCATTTTACCAGCATTTTTGAACTGTTTTATCATTCTGTTTATCTCAACAACCTCAAGTCCACACCCTTTTGCGATTCTCTGTTTTCTTGAGTTGTTTAAAAGGTCTGGGTCTTCTCTCTCTTTTTGCGTCATAGAGCTTACCATCGCTTTGATGTTTTTAAGCTCACCGGAGTTTTCAAAGTCAAAGTCTTTAATGGCTTTAGACATATTGCCCATACCTGGAATCATTCCCATGATTGAGCTCATTGAACCCATCTTTTTCATCTGCTCCATCTGTTCTAAAAAGTCATTGAAGTTAAATTTTCCCTTTTGAATCTTTTTTGTCAGTTTTTTTGCTTGCTTTTCATCAATGACATTTGTTACCTTTTCAGCAAGTCCCTCGACATCTCCAAATCCCATAAGACGATTGACAATTCTCTCAGGTAAAAAGACTTCCAAATCTTCCATCTTCTCACCCATACCAATGAAACGCAATGGTACTTGTACTTGAGATGATAACCCAAGAGCAACCCCACCTTTTGCATCACCATCATATTTTGAGAGAATTACACCATCAATGCCGATTTTTTCTTTAAAAGTAGTCGCTGTTCTTACTGCATCTTGACCTGTCAGTGAATCTGCTACATAAAAAATCTCATCAGGCTTTGCAACCTCTTTTACATCATGAAGCTCCTGCATCAACTCATCATCAATCGCTAAACGCCCTGCGGTATCTATAAGGACAACATCAAAAATTTTCGAGTTTGCGTACTCAATCGCAGCTTTTACTACTTCTACTGGATTTTTAGTCGCTTCATCTTCATAGAGTTCTACTTCTATTTGTGCCGTGATTTGACGGAGCTGTTCAACCGCAGCCAAACGCTGTAAATCGGCTGCAACAATTAAAACTTTTTTTTGTCTGTTTTTTAAATATGTTGCAAGTTTACCCGTTGTTGTCGTCTTACCAGAACCTTGAAGACCTGTCATTAAAATAACAGTTGGAGGGTTTGGAGCAAAAACAAAGCCTTTGTTTCCTCCAACTTCTAAAAGTTCATTAAGTGTTTCACGGAGTGCTTCTAGGAATTGATCTTTTCCTATCCCCTTCTCTTTTGTGCGTGTCTGCACTTTTGTAATAAGTTCTTTGACAACTTTATGATTTACATCTGCTTTTAAAAGATTTTTCTTTAGCTCATTAAGAGCCTTTGAGAGTGCTTTATCATCATCATGAAACCGAATCTTTTTTATAGCATTTGTAAACGAATCCGTTAAAGTACCAAACATTGCATAACCTCTTTCTCTATAGTATAATTTTTTATCGTATTGTAGCCAAGTTTTTATTCAAAAGTTTTAAAACTCTTTGGTTCAGGTGCAGTAAATTCCATACCTAAAAGTCTTACTTTATGTGCATGAAGCATAACACGTTTAGCCCGACGACCACCGTATTGTTCATCACCTACAATAGGATGATCAATATATCTTGCATGAACACGAATCTGATGTGTACGCCCATTATGAATAATCACTTTTACTTTTGTCTTTTTTGCACTCACAATATCTGGAAAAAATTCTGTTCTTGCAGGTTTTCCTTTTGGTGAGACATTTGAATAGGCTCTGTTGTTTTTCTTTTGTGTAACAATAGCCTTATCCACTTCTATAGGTTCGGTTACAATCCCCTCTACCCATGCAATATACTCTTTATAGACTTTATCTTGAGCAAACTCTTTTATTGCTTTTTGGCGGAACTCTTCATTTTTTACAAGCATTAGAACACCACTTGTTTCACGGTCAAGTCTATGTAAAAGTCTTGTGCCTCGAAATTGTCTCTCAATCTCATCAGAGTTTACATAAGCTGGTTTATCTATGACTATAATGTCATCGTTTTCAAAAATTGGTTTCGCTTTTTCTATCTTTATCACTCTAAACATAGTCCGCTCATCAATCTCTCCACGAGCTATCATTACCTTTTTGTTTCCAACATATACAAGTCCACGGTCTATCATAGACTTTGCGTTTGAATTTGAAATTCCCTCTTGTTGTGCCAATAATTTATATGCTTTTTGGGTTGCCATATTTTATTCCTTAATTTTATCAATAACTTTTTGTAAATCTATCTTCTCTTCGACCATTGAAGGAGGAAGTTCTTTTGCTGCGTTTAGCGCTGCGTTTAACTCTGTTGCTTCTACATACTGCACATGATGTACATATTTAAAAAGCTCTTTTTGGTGAAAAAAGTGTTTACCTGTAATAATTTTACAACCAAAATATGCAGGTTCTAAAGGATTATGTCCACCAACATCATCTCTAAACGCTCCACCTAAAATTGCTATATCACTAATGGCATAAATATTATTTAATTCACCCATCATATCAACAAGTATCAAATCACTTGTAAAATTTTTATTTTGTGAAAAACGCTCAAGTGACAAATGCTCTTTTAACGCGAACTCTTCCATCAAAGAGTACACCTCTTCAAATCTCTCTGGATGACGAGGAACAATAACAAGTTTTGCTCCGCTGTTTGCAGTTTTATAGCTACTAAACGCAGCCAATACACTTTCCTCTTCATCTGGATGTGTACTTCCTGCTACTATTAGCTCACAATCAGGTTTCACATAGTCATAGGTTTTTTTAATCTCACCTGCAAGTTTAATATTCCCAATCACTTCAATATTTTTTGCACCAAGTGCAAAAAATCTATTTTTATCCACTTCACTCTGCACATACAAAGTAGAAACATTTGCCAGAAGTTTTTTGTAAAACCATGCAAATTTCATATACTTATCAACGCTTTTATCAGAAATTCTTGCGTTTAAAAGTATTACCTCCGCACCTCTAGCATGAGCCATAACAAAAAGCATATACCAAAACTCTGCCTCTAAAACAATAAGCTTCTTTTGTGGTTTTATCCAAAAAGGCAGATACATTTCATAAGGCAGGTATCGGATTTCAGCATCATACTTTTTAGCCTCATCCTGTCCAGTTTGTGTAATGGTCGTAATAACAACCTTCTCTTCATTTAATCTATCTAAAATAGGCTTCAGCGCTCGTGCTTCACCAAGTGAGCATACATGGAACCAAATAGATTGAGAATTTTTAAAAGGTGGATTTTTAAAAAGAAAAAAGCGTGAGGGAATTGACTCTTTGTATTTTTGTTTAAACGAAAGAATAATGATAAGTGGAAGTGCTACTAAAAAGAGCACAACACTTAAAATATAGTAGAAAAGAAAAAACGGCTTCAAGCCTACTCTTCTTCATTCGCTTTCATATAGAGAATACGTCCACAGTGAGGACAGTTTGTAATGTCTTCACCTTTGATTACATCAGCGTAAACTTTATCGCTTATAACCATGTGACAGCCCATACATGCTTGGTCTTCAACAGGTACAACAGTCGTATTTTTAGCCCAACGACGGATTTTTTGGTAAAAAGCTAAACCTTTTTGGTTTATTTCAGATAAAAGTTTCTCTTTCTTTTTGAAAACTTCTTGTCTTTCATTGTTGATTTTTTCCAATTTTGTATCAACATCAGCTTTTACATTTTCAAGATTTGCACTCAACTCTTCGAATGTCACTTTTGCCGCTTCTATCTGCTCTTTTTTTGCTTCAATGATTTTTTCAAGTCTTTGAATCTCTTCATTAGCAAATGTCACTTGCTCTTTTGCAATCTCTTCTTCAAGTTGCAAAGATTTCATTTCACGTTCAGTTTTCACTTCTGAACTTTTTTTTGCATTCTCTTCAAGTTTTTGAGAAAGTTCTGCAAGATGAAGCTCATTTTTTGCTTTTTTAACTTCTTCGTCTTTTATCTCATTCGTTAAGTTTTCAATATCTGACTCAATACTTTTTGTTTTTGCAAGTGCAGCTTCATAATTGTAGTTTGCTTCTTCAATTTGAGGTTCAAATGCATCAATTTCTTTGTCAATAATTGAAAGGTCGATTAACTGTTGTAAATGTTTATTCATTGGTGTCCTTTGGGCTTAAATATATATCAAATATATGTGAATGGGTTTTCTGATGATGCAATTATAACTTTTAAACCTAAAATTTTCAAATGCTTTTGTAAAATTTGAGCAAAAAAGCACTCACTTTCATAGTGTCCGATGTCAATTAAAGAGAGTTTTATGCTTTTAGCTTCCATTGCATCATGGTACTTAATATCCCCTGTCAGAAAGCAATCAGCATCTAAACTACGCATCAAAGAACAGCCCGAACCAGTCGTTAGCGCCACTCTTTTGACCCTATTTGCACATTTTACAGTTTTTGCACATTTAATACCAAACGCAGACGATACTTTTTTCACAAAAACATTAAAATCCTCATCTACATTAAGATAAGCAACAAATCCATTTTTTTCTTTAATTTCATAACCAAGTACCTCCGTTGCTACATAATCATTAAGGTGTGTTTGATCAAAATTTGTATGCATTGCAATATTTGAAATGTTTTTTTGAATCATTTTTTGAATTAAATTTGCAGGATATTTCGAAAAATTTAACTGCTTTAATCCGCCAAAAATAATAGGATGATGGGTAATTAAAAGTGTATTTTTTTCTAAAGAATCTATAAGTTTTTCATCTACATCTATACTTAGTGCAATGTTTGAAATATCATCTTCAAAATCACCAATTAAGAGCCCTGAATTATCCCAAGACTCCTGCAGATTAAAAGGTGAGAGTTTGTCTAAAAATTCATAAATTTCGCCTATTTTCATCTATGCTTCCTTTGTAAGTTTGTCTAGCTCTTCTTGTGCTTCTTTCATATTGCTATCTAAACGCAGTGCATTTTCATACATTTTTTTTGCCCCATCAAAATCTTTCATATCAACAAGTAGATTTCCATAATTGTAGTATGTAATAGGATTGTTTGCATCAAGTGAAAGTGAATTTTCTAAATGATCTTTTGCCTTCTCAAACGCAGCCATTTTTCTATAAAGTGATGCCATCGCCTGATGTATGTAGCTATTGTTAGGATCAAGTGCAAGAGCCTCTTTGTAATATTCTAGTGCCTCATCATCTCTATTTTGCTGCCCAAGAGTATATCCCATTTTAAAAAGTGTCTCAGGATTATTAGGTGCCTTAATATTTGCTTCTGAGTAGATTGCAAGTGCTTTTTGCAAGTCACCTTTTTGCATCTCTTCATCTGCTTTATCAATCAAAGATGAAGCATCAAACGGTGAAAAAGCCTCTGCTGTTCTAGGTGTATCATGCTTCATATCACTCTCTTGTGGATCTTGAAGTGTTTGAATATGTTCATAAATTTTATATGCAAAAAATGCCGAAGCACCAAGCATTAAGAGTTGAAATAGTGTCATTTTTTTCCTTTTAATAAATTATTGTTTAGTAGTGTAATCAACTGTAAGGGATCAACCTGTACTCCGTCAACTCTTGCACTAAAGTGTAGATGTGGCCCGGTTACTCTGCCACTTTTTCCTGAGAGTGCAATTATTTCTGAGCGTTTGACAAACGCACCTTTTTTTACTTTAAAACTGCTCAAATGAAAATAGCAGGTATAAATTCCCTCTCCATGATCTATAATCACCGTACCACCAGAATAAAATCTTTTCCGTGCTAAAACAACGCGACCATCATTTGCAGCTTTTATGGGTGTTCCCATTTTTGCGTGAAAATCTGTACCGCTATGGTAACCTTTGAGTGAATTATTATATACTCTAGCTGTTCCAAAGGGACTTGTAATGTTACTCTCAAGTGGTAAAATAAACTTCTTGGAGATATAACTCTTTTTATCAACAGTGTTGTAAATTTGCATAGCTTCTTTATACTCTTTTGCTATGCGTTTTTTTACACTTGCTGCTTTTGGATTTACCTTTTTACTTGAAACTTTTATCTGCTCTTTTTTATATTCCCCCACAAGCACATCTAAACGCAGTGCATGTTCTCTTTTTTCACCTGCGTTTAAATACTCAATTTCCATCTTTTTACTGCCAACACGCATATAATATGAAATCGGAACTAAGGCAAAATAGTATCCTTTCTTCATAGGATGTTTAAAAATAGGAAATTTCTTTTTATCAAATATAATATCTAAGTATTTTATGTGAGATGTCGCATGAAGTTCTACAAACGCAGTGCTTCCTCTTGCTACCTCATCATTTATCACACGAACACTAAACGCAGATAAAGAGGAGATAAGTAGACAAAAGACAACTAGATACCTCATTAGTAATCCTTCATTGCCCTTGCAATATCTCTCTTTTGTGCTTTCTCTTTTAAGTCATTGCGTTTATCATGCAAAAGCTTCCCTTTGGCAATTCCTATTTGCACTTTTGCAATATTTCTATCATTAAAATAGAGTTGCAACGGCACTATTGTATAGCCATCACGGGTCACTGCTTTTTCCATCTTTTGCAGCTGTTTTTTATGTAACAATAACTTCCGTGTACCTCTCTCCTCATGCCCATAGTAGTGGTGTGTAGTGTTTAATCTGCCAATGTGTGCATTAAATAAAAATGCCTCTCCTTTTACCAATCTAACAAAACTATCTTTGAGGTTTACTCTATGTGCACGCAAACCTTTGACCTCACTCCCACTCAAAACAATCCCTGCTTCAAACTTCTCTTCAATAAAATAGTCATGATATGCTTTTTTATTTTTTGCTATTGTTTCACCCATTGTTGTCCTCTTTTACTTTAAAAAAACTACTTCCGCTTCCACTAAAAAAATAATTTTCTCTGTAATGACTCTCTAGCGCTGGATACTCTTTGAGTGCTGGCGCAAAGAGGTCATTTGCTTCTTTTGGAGTCATACTTGCTAAAATTGCTTGAGAAGTCATCTTTTTAAGTGACTGCGTTTGAAATCCATCAATAGGATTATAAAAATTTTCTCTATATGATTTGTAAACTTTTGGTGTACTAATTTCTATATTAGGAGTAAAAATATCAAAAGAGAGCAAAGGCTCATCAAACTGCTCCACCACCTCACCAATACCACTGACATTAGCACTTTCATAACCATAGATAAAAAATGGTACATCTGCACCTACTCCAAGACCAATCACGGCAAGTTCGTTAAGACTCAAGCCCAAATGCAGCACTTCATTACACATTTTCAGGTAAGTTGCCGCATCACTGCTTCCCCCACCAAGTCCAGCGAAAGCAGGAATACTCTTCTCAACTTTTATAGCATGAGTATGCATCAAATTTTCTAAAGCTTCACTAGAAGTTGCTTTTTGCAGGGAAACATAGGCTTTATATATTGTATTTTGTTTTGTATTACATGAAAAATTACCTATAATTTTAAACTCAGAAGATGTTGCAGAAAGATCTTTTTTAGAGACAAAGCACAGCTCATCATAGAGATTATTTACTTTCATAAATCGTGAGACTATTTCATGGTAGTTATCTCGCATCCCAGTTATTTTTAAAAATATATTTACCTTTGCGAAAGCCCTGTATTTTTTCATAATCTTATGAGTTTCCTAACAATTTAGAGATAGCTGTAATGTCATTCTCATCAGAGTTGCCCATAGCCGCCCTATTTGTTTTTGCAATCTCTTCTAAAAGTTCACTACGCATAATAGAGATCTCTTTTGGAGCATCAATGCCAAGTTTTACGACACCATTTTCCACAGCAATTACTTTTACGACAATATTGTCTCCAATAACAATAGATTCATCTATTTTTCTTGCCAATACTAACATTCTATCCTGCCTAATTCATATTTTACGTCTGCTGCGTTTAGTGTTACAACAGAGATGTAGTTACCATTATCAATCCAGTAAGTTCCTGCTTCTTGCACTTTGAAATCTTTTAAAGCAAGAACTCTTCCATATCTAATATTATCATAATCACCCAAATAATAGTTTTGAGGGATATTAAGAGAGCTCTTTATATCTAAAGCTTTCTCATTCTCATAAAAAAACTGTCCCTCATTAAGCCGTTCAAGCATAGTTAGAGAGCCAAACTCTATGCCAAGTCTCTGTGAAACAATCAATCCAAGAGAACGGATATATGTCCCCTCACTCACCGTAGCTTCAAAAGTTACATATGGATGTGAGTAATGAATAAGCTTTGTACTATAAATTGTAGAGTTAATTTTGTTTAGAACAACCTCTCTACCAGCACGAGCCAAATCATAAGCACGCTCACCATTTATACGCTTAGCACTAAAGATAGGTGGTTCATACTCCAAATCACCCTCTAAAGATTGAATAACCTCTGCTACTTTTTGCTGTGACAACTCTGGTAAGATTTCAATGTCTTTTATCATCTCACTATCTAAAGTATCACTCTTTGCACCAAGCCAAAGTGTTGCACGGTATGTTTTTGGTGTTTTATTTAAAAAGCGAAAAAGTTTTGTATGCGAACCAAATCCGACAAGCAAAACTCCTTTTGCAAAAGGGTCCAGTGTTCCTGCAAAACCAGCCTTTTTTTCTGAGTACTTGCGTTTAAGAGTGTAGAGAAATTTATTTGAACCAATTCCGGAGGGTTTATATGCAACTATGAGTCGATTCATAATCTCTCAACAAATGATGCCAGTATTTCTCGTTTTGTTCCAGCAAAATTAATGTTTAATTTAAACTCTCTACCAGATTTACTGATGCCATTTATTCGACCTGTACCAAAAATTTTATGGCGAACTAGGTCACCCTTTTTAAACGCAGTGTTTTTCTCTACTATTAAAGAGCCTTCACAAAGTCCCGCTTCATTGAAAAATCTGCTTTTTTCCAAATCACTTCTTCGTCCCTTATAAAAACGACTTGCGGCATGACAAAGAGTAAGCGTCTCTTTTGCACGGGTAAAGGCAACATACCCCAAGCGCCTCTCCTCTTCAAGGTCACTACCCTCTCCAACAAGTGGCAAAAAGCCCTCTTCCATTCCTATAACAAATACATGTTCAAATTCCAAGCCTTTTGAAGCGTGAATACTCATCATATATATACTTTCACCTTCAACCTGATCCTGCTCACTTTGCAGTGTCAACTCATTTAAAAACTCATCTAAAGTCGCCTCTGGAGATTTTTTGATAAAGTCTCGAAAGAGTCCGTAAAATTCATCCATATTAAGTAGGCGTTCTTGTGCATCTTGTGTATTTGAATATATATCTTTAACATGAAAAGTCTCTTCTAATATATCTATAAAATCATAAGTAGACTCTTTTGTAGCTGCAGCGACATCCTCTAAACTTTGCATAAAAGTTTTCAAGGTAAGCGTATTCTTTTTCTTTACTAAAGCTTCTAGCTCTTTGACATCTACATTTTTAATATATTGAAAAATTGAGCTCCCCTGTGCATTAGCGGCCAGTTCAATTTTATCTATACTCGCTTTTCCCAGACCACGCTTTGGTTTATTTATAATTCTTTTTAAAGAGAAATCATCATGAGGGTTTGTAATGACTCTAATATATGAAATAAGGTCTTTTATCTCCGCTCTATCATAAAAGCGAAGTCCTCCTACCAGCCTGTAATTTATACCAGAACGATTTAAACCTTCTTCAATAGAACGAGAGAGAACATTAACACGGTACAAAACAGCTATCTCTTTTGCATGCACACCAGCATCTAAAAGTTTTTGAATATTTTGTGCTATTTTTCTTGCCTCTTCATTTTCATCATTGGAATTTAAAATAGTAACATCTTCACCGCTTCCTCTTGTAGCAATTAACTTTTTGCCTAAGCGTGAACGATTATGCTCAATAAGTGCATTCGCAACCTTTAAAATAGGTGAACGAGAACGGTAGTTCTCTTCAAGTTTAAATACTGTTGCACCATTGAAATCTTTATCAAACTCAATAATATTTCTAATATTCGCACCGCGCCAGCCATAAATACTCTGATCATCATCACCCACTACACAGAGGTTATTATGAGAAGTGCAGAGCTTTTGTAGAAGTTTTAGTTGTAGTTCATTTGTATCTTGATACTCATCAATCATTATATATTTGTAACGCTCAGAAGTTGCCTTTGCAAGCTCAGGGTTTTCATCAAGCAGTCTATATGTAATAGCAATCAAATCATCAAAGTCAACAAGATTATTCTCTTTGAGATACTTTTCATACTCTGCATAAACCTCTGCTATCTGTTTATAGTTAAAAAGTTCCGTTTGCTTATATGCATCATCAGGAGAGAGGAGTGAATTTTTATATCTTGAGATTTCACTCGCTATTAGTGGCGTTGGTAATTCTGAATTTATCTTTTTAATGATGCGTTTTTTATCATCCGTATCTATCACAACAAAATTATTTGCTCTTCCTATAAGATGGATATTAAATTTTAAGAATAATAAGCCAAACTTATGAAAAGTACAAAGCAGAGGAGGATAAGCAATATTTTCTATCATTGCAAGAGAACGCTCTTTCATCTCTTTTGCTGCTTTATTTGTAAATGTCAGCGTCAAAGTATTGGATGCTGGGATACCAACTACTTCAATTAAGTATGCCAAACGTGAAACAATTGTAGTAGTCTTCCCACTCCCTGCACCTGCTAAAATAAGCACAGGACCTTCTGTCTGCTTGACTGCGTTTGCTTGTGACTCGTTTAATTTATTAAATATTTTTTCCATATACAACCACTATTAACTTCAAATTAATAATATTATAACAAAATAATTTGAAATTATCACAAAACTATTGCAATAATTATAATATTGAGTTATAATTTTGATATTATTATTACTTATAGGAATTATTATGTTAAGAGATTTTGCTAAATTACAAACTTTTTTGATGGTTATCAAAGAGAAGAGTTTTTCAAAAGCGTCAGCAAAACTGGGAATTTCACAGCCTGCTGTGACACAACAAATCAAGTTTATAGAAGAGTATATTGACACCAAAATTGTTGAGAGAAAGAAAAACGGAATTGTGCTTACAAAAGAGGGAGAAGATCTCTATAGAATTGCACAAAGACTTGAAAAAGCGATACAGGCAAGTGAAAAGGATTTACTAAAAATTATTAACAAAGAGTTTACCTTTGTTATGGGTTCTTCATTTTCTATTGGCAACTATGTCCTTCCAAATTATCTTGGTGAAATAAAAAAACGTATTGGCAATGAAGTATTTATGAATGTTGATGTTTCAGAAAAAATCATCGACCAGCTTGAAGATAAGAAAATAGATGTTGCCCTTATTGAATCACCAATATTTAGAGATGGGATTATTTATAGAGAGTGGGTAGAAGATGAACTAGTTCTCTTTTCAAACCAAGCTATAAAAAAACATGTTGGTGCTGATGATTTATTAGATTTTGATTGGATATGTAGAAATGAAGATTCACATACAAGACGCTTAACTGCTGAAACTTTTGAAGAGTTAGGTGTAAACTGTAACAATTTCAATGTAATTGGTGTCCTTACAAGTCCAACTTCAATAAAAGAGACAATAATGCATGCTGATAAAAATGCAGAGAGACCTCTTGTTTCAATTATGTCACGCCATGTTATTAAATCTGAAATTGAAGAGGGAAGACTTTTTGAAGCAAAACTCAAAAATCATAAAATTACAAGACACTTCTATATTGCTTATCTTAAAGAGAGAAAGCATGATGCCTTTGTTGACAATGTAGTCAACTACCTTTTATCACTACACAGAGTATAAAAGGGAAAAACTTCCCTTACTTTAAAAACTTAGAATTCTCTGGATTTGACAAAAATGAAGCCATTGAGTTCTTCACACCACTTTCATCTGTCTTAGTCGTTTTTTCTTCGCGCTGCGTTTGCACTGCTAAATTAATAAGAACTGGTGTCTCATCTACAATCACCTGAATAATGCTCAATAGTGGTACACTTACAATACTTCCAAAATTATCACTACCAAAACCAGCCTCAAAAATAAGGTATCCATCTTCAATTCGAGCTGTCTCAAATGTATAACCTGCTAGAAAAAAGAGTGTTAATGGTCTAAACTCGCTATTTATATCTTCGGGAAGTTCAGGATTAAATGAAATCTCTTCAATTTTGCACAGTATTCCAAAATTTTGTTCTTTTTCAAAGAATAAAATAATTAAATCCTGAATATTTTTCTTCATTAAGCCGCCAAAATCTTCATCTTGAATTATCTTTTCTAACAAATTATATCCTCTATTTTTTTATAGCGTATTATATCAAAATCTATCATAGCATTCATCAAAGCCATACCCTCAAATTTTAATATATCATCCACACTAATTTGTGCCTCTTTGATTTTTCCTTCATCAAGCAAACGAGCCCGCATTGTACCCATAAGTAGAGGTTCTTTAGGTGTCAACCATTCACCTTTATACAAAAAGGCGCAGTTTGCTATTGTAGTATCTGTAATAAAACCATTTTTTACTATTAAAACATCATCTGCGGCAGCTTTTTGGATAAATAGAGTCTCTAAAGTGCCTCTATCGAGATATTTTTTATCATAAACTATTGTATCATCATAAACAAGCTTCAATGTCTCAACGCTGCGTTTAGTATAAGGATAATAATTTATTTCATAGCTCTCTTCATCATAAACAAGCCGACATCGAAACACTCCCTGCTCTTTTGGAGGGTTTAAAATTTCATCTAAACGCAATCTATTTTTCACTAAAGCACGATCTAAACGCAGCTGATGGTATGGCAAATTAAAAACCTTGCCATCCTCTACTTTTATTGTCTCAAGAAGCTTTTTATTCACAAAAGAGTTCTGTACTTAGGTATCTTTCTCCCGTATCACAAAGAATAGTAACTATAGTTTTACCTTGAAATTCTTCCCTTTGTGCTACTTGCATCGCGGCATATACATTTGCCCCTGCAGAAATCCCCACAAGCAGCCCCTCTTTTTTAGCCAACATTCTTGCTGTCTCTATAGCATCTTCATTACTCACTTTTATTACTTCACCGTAACAATGCGTATCTAAAATAGCTGGAACAAATCCAGCTCCTATGCCTTGAATTTTATGTGGAGATGGAGATTCCCCTGAGAGAATAGCTGAAGCAGCAGGTTCCACTGCAAAAACCGCTATGTTAGCATTATGCTCTTTTAAGACTTTTGATGTACCAGTAAGTGTTCCACCAGTCCCTACAGCTGCCACAAAAGCATCTACTACACCATCTGTATCGCGTAAAATCTCTTTTGCTGTTGTAAGTTCATGTATCTCTGGGTTCGCGGGATTTTCAAACTGTTGTAGTATTAAAGAGTCTGGAGTCTCTTTTTGAAGTTCTTCTGCCTTTGCAATTGCCCCATTCATTCCTTTAGCCGCAGGAGTAAGTACAAGCTCTGCACCAAGTGCTTTTAGAAGATTTCGTCTCTCTATACTCATTGAATCAGGCATAGTCAAAATAAGTTTTAAGTTTTGTGCAGCACAATTTGCCGCAAGTGCTATTCCTGTGTTACCACTTGTCGGTTCTATTATTGTAGTGTTGGACTGAATCATACCTGCTTCGACTCCTCGTCTAACCATATTAAAACCTATTCTATCTTTTACAGAACTTGTGGGATTCATAAACTCACATTTTCCTAAAATAGTAGCTCCACTAAGCGCAGATGGAGTGTTTAACCTTACTAGTGGTGTATTGCCCACAAGCTCAGTTATATTTTTTGCAATCTTCATTTTATAATTACCTCTATTTTTAGTATAATCGTATCATTATTATACTAAAAATAGAGGTTAAAAATGGCTATATACAATAGTGATGGAAAAAAATTGGTTGACGTTGAGTATGACGCAGTTCCTCAAGTAGGTGATATTATTGATACAATGCGTGTGTTATCTACTGATTATAATGAAGAAAATGAGTATGCGGTCTTTTTACTAGAACCAAATACAAGAGTAAGTTGTTATATTTTTGATGAAATTTTCATTATAGGAAATCAGAGTGGTTTTGAGAGTTTAAATGAAGCAATTTTAGCTTGGAAAAATAGTGAGATTTAAGCAAATGTATGGTGCGCAGAGGGGGATTTGAACCCCCACACCCTAAGGCACAACGACCTCAACGTTGCGTGTCTACCGTTCCACCACCTGCGCATATAAAAAGTGGTATAAAATGTCCGACTCAAAAGAGTCGAACTGAGGTTTACTTAATTTATCGTGAAACGATTAACCTAAGTAAGGGTTAGCGTAAAGTGCGATTAACGCAATTACTAGTGCATAAATAACTTGTGCTTCGATCATTGCAAGAGCGATGAACATTGTAGTCATAAGTTTAGCACCAAGACCTGGGTTACGAGCAGTTCCAGCGATAGTTGCAGCAGCAGTATGACCCATACCAACAGCTCCACCTAATGCAGCTAAACCAAGACCAACACCAGCAGCTATCATAGAGTAAGCTTTGATTGTTTGGTTAGCAACGTCACCGTCGTTAGCGAATGCAGCAGCTGAAAGAGCTACTAAAAGAAAAAGAATTTTTTTCATAATGTTTCCTTAAAATAATTACAACCCGTTCGGATAGCGTAACCCCATCAACGATGAAGCAACCTAAACATAAATGCCCAGATTTCCCTACTAGAAATTGATAGTCGAATTATATAAAACTTTTACTAAATTAACTCTTATGCGAGACCTAAAGATATTTTATTTCCCTTAAATTCCAATATTTCTACTGTAACTTTTTGTCCCTCTTTTAAAACATCAGAGACATTTTGTACTCTCTCTTTAGAAATTTTAGAGATATGAAGCAGTCCATCCGTTCCATCAGGAAGCTCTACAAAAGCACCAAAATCGACAATGCGTTTTACAACACCCTCATATTTTTGACCTACTTCATATTTTATTTTCTCTTTTTTAGGAGCATTTACAATTCCGTGAATATGCTCTTTTGCACCCTGTACACCACTTTTATTTTTACCGGTAATTTTTACTTTACCATCTTTTTTATCAATATCTATGGCAACTTCAAATTTTTCAATAATCTCACGAATAGTTTTTCCAGCCTGTCCTATAATCTCACCAATAAATCCTGGATCAATGTGAAAAAACTCTGTTGCAGGAAGAACGCCATCATTATACTCAATTGTTTTTTCTGCTTCTAACATAATGTCAATAATATGCGCACGCCCCTCTTTTGCTTGATAAAGAGCCTCTTTTAAAACACTTAAGCTAATACCACCTAGTTTAATATCCATCTGCATAGCTGTAATACCATCTTTAGAACCAGTTACTTTAAAGTCCATATCTCCATCATGGTCTTCAAGCCCCATAATATCTGAAAGAATTGCATACTCATTTTCACGACTTACCATTCCCATAGCAATACCGGCAATAGTATCACTTGTCTCTATTTCTGCAGCTTTAAGTGCCATATAGCCACCACATACTGTAGCCATAGAAGAAGAACCATTTGATTCTAAAATTTCTGAAACCAAACGCACAGTTTGTCCATCAAGATTAATAACAGGCTCCAAAGCACGCTTTGCAAGATTTCCATGACCCAGTTCTCGTCTTTTTGTTCCCATAACAGGTGATGCTTCACCTACAGAAAAACCTGGAAAATTGTAATGCACCATAAAGTTTTCATTTTGTGTACCACTGTCTGTGAGTGATTCAAACATTTGTGCATCTTTTGCTCCACCCATTGTAAGTGCCACCAATGCCTGCGTTTGACCGCGAGTAAAAAGACATGAAGAGTGTGCACTTGGAAGTACATTTGTATCTATTGTAATTGGTCGTACCTCATTTAAAGCACGCCCATCAGCTCGTACTTTATCGTTTAATATCTGCGCACGCACACGCTCCTTTTTTACCGATTCAATAGCAGCTTTAAGTTCTAACTCATCCCATTCACTATTATTTTCTAAAATTTTCTTTCGTAAATTTCTCAGTGCAGTTGAGCGTTCAGATTTTGCCATCTGTTTTATAGCTGCATCAATATCTTGCATATGATTGTCTGTTACAAAAAGAAGCATCTCTTCATTAAGAGCATCTTCTTTTAAATCAAGTGGCTGTAACTCTTTTTGATGTACTCCAAAAGAGACTTCATACTCCGTATTTGCAGCAAAAAGAGCTTTCTCTGTTTTTGCGAATACTTCTATAAGTTCATCTTCACTCATTGCGTTTGAAACATGTGTATCGAGAATAATTGTGCCAAGGCTTGGGTCCATTAAAGGGTCTAACATTGGCTCATAACTATCTTCTACATCTATTTTTTCACTTCCAATTGAACGCATTTCAATCATTAGCAGGTCAGTTTTTGTACCAGAAAGATACAAGTCAAGTGTAGAATTTTTCAAATCACTCAAAGTAGGATTAAGAACTATTTCACCATCAATTTTAGCAGCTCTAATAGCACTTACACTTCTATTTATATCGATATTTGAAGTAAAAAGTGCAGCTGAAGCTGCATTTAGTGCAAGTACCTGCATATCTGAATCAACATCAGCACTAAAGACCATAATTGTAACCTGCGTAGGATGTCCAAAACCTTTTGGAAAAAGCGGACGCAAAGATCTGTCAACAATTCGTGAAGTTAAAGTTTCAAAATCACTCGGTTTTGTTTCACGCTTAAAAAAGCCGCCTGGTATTTTACCAGCAGCGTATGTTTTTTCTATATACTGCACAGTGAGTGGTAAAAAGTCATCTTTTACAATTTCTGTTTCATCTATTACAACTGTTGCGAGTATTACTGTTTTACCAGATTTAAGCCACGCCGATCCATTTGCCTGTTTTGCAACATATCCAAAAGAGTACTCTTCGGTTTTGTTTTCTAATTCTAATTTCACATCATATTTCATCTATTTTCCTCTAGTAATTTTTCAAGTTCTTCATCATTTACATCATTAAAATCTTTATAATAGAACTCTGTTTGTACATAATCCTCTATATCATAAAGAAAAAATATCTCATCCACAAAAGTTTCTAATATTTCGAGTACATCAGTAGGGATGAGCGGTACAGCTATATAAACAGCTTTTGGCTTTTGCGCCAAAATAGTTTTAAGTGCCGTCATAAACTTGCTACCCGTTTCGCTTCCATCATCTACAAGGAGCACCACCTCATTTTGCATATCTGGGAAGGGCTTTCCTTTTCTGTATTGATAGATATAGCTAAGTATATCTTCTTCATGCTTTCTATGAGCTTCCCCATAAATGTAGTCATATTGTACACCAAAAGAGTTTATAAGCTCCTCATTTAGTACTATCTCCTCATTTTCACTTACACGGGCAATTTCACATTCAGGATTGTTTGGTGCCATAATCGCTTCTGAAAACAAAATATCTAGGTGATTAGAATACTTTCCCCGTATTGTCATACCAAGTTCAAGTCCTGCACGAGAGACTGCAACTATATTCCATTTTTCATCTCTAAACTTTTGCATAGGAAGAATATCTACAAGTTTTCGTGCAGCATCAGTTCTATTTAACAGTATATTTTTATATCTTTGCACTCTATTTTACCTTTAGTTCGCTAATTTATATGAAAACAGGGAATTATTCGCACTAGGTTTCATAAATGGTTTTAAAATAATTGTTAAATAGATATATTTATCATACACAGATGACTTACTTGTTTCACTATTTGTCAAAATAGGTCTATTATTCTCAGTGTATTTTATCCCAAAATCCCAACATCTTTTCTTATACATAAAACCAATTGAAGCACTTTTTTTCTCTTGTGTTTGCAAATCATAATTATAACTTGCATTATATGAGTAGTGAGATGAGTAGATATAATTAAGATTTGTTGTCAAATAACTTGTATATCTTTCATGATTTATAGTTTGTGGTAAAAAATCATCTTTAAAAAGATGTGAAGTAGAAAGTGTTACACCATAATTATGAAGGCTAATTTTATTAAATATTTTTGAAAATCTATTTTTATCATAATTATAAAACATATTATTATAGATTGAAAAGTAACTGTTCACCCTATAGTCCAGCTCATTTTCCAACTCTCCATACCTTTGTTGAGAATTTGAGTATGAAATTCTTTGTGAGAGTCTCTGATAAAATATCTCTTTTTGTTTCGCATCATATAAATACTGTGTAAAATCAATTTTGGCAGCATTTTCTATATCACTTAAATTGTAAAATTCACACTGAGCATCAGCTTGATTTTCAGGATTTGAACAATAATCAGCGACATCTTTATAATATCCAGTTTTTCTTTCCCATGATGATTGGTTATAACTCATAGCCATTCCAATTACATGCGTATATTTTTCATACCTTTTTGTTAATTGTGTTGAAGCAGCAAACGTATGGTAGTTTCTAGCAAAATAACCTGTTTTGTAAGTAGAGTTTTCAGAAGCCGTTATAGCTGTTCCAAAGAAATTTGAATGCTGCAGATAAAGATTTGCTTGATAAGACAAATTTAGATACTCATCAAAGAGTGAAGTTTGCAATGCTATAGGAAGATTAATATCTGTTTGAATAACTTTTTTACCCTTTTTTCTATAAATATTATTTCCTTGAACATCCAATGAATAAAGTAGATGGTTTTTTAATAATGTATTTAAATAGTGATGATAATGCAGTGTAGGAATTTTTTGCAGAGTCTCATCATTTGAAGGAAGTGTTAAATCTTCATAATACTTCAAGTATGTACCAAAATAGTTCTCATTTGTATTGTAAAAGAGATTCACTCTTGAGAGAATTTGTGTCGCTGTTGTCTGCCTTATTGTATCATTTGAGCTAAGGTTAATATAATCAACATCATTCATATGGTTTAAATCAACGTATATGCCAGACTGTCCTTCATAATTTTCATGAAACCACTGATTAAGAAAATCACTGTTTTTATATTTAAAATTAAATCCAAAATGTGATTGATTAAGTAAATTATTCTCTTGAAAATATGCATCTTTTTCTTTAAAATAACCTGCTCGAAATTCACCACCTGAGGTTGGAGAGTCTACAAAACGAAAATTTTCATAGATTCCTACGCCTCTATTTGTTCGTACCTGTGGTAATAGTTCTAAATCCCACCAATTTTGTTCAGCAATATAGAGAGGTTGTTGAAAATAAAACCCTTCAGAGCTAGAGAGTCCTAAATCTGGAGTAAGCAAACCTGTACGTCTTGTAGTATCTAGGGAGTATCCAAAATAAGGTGTATAAAACAGAGGGATGTCATAAATATAGAGTCTTGTATTATATAGATTAACCCATTTTGTTTGAGTATTATAATCAGATGAGCTAAACTCCATTGTCCAGAGGGGATCTACAGGATTACATCCACTCACAACACCAGAGGAGATCTTAATATTCTCCTTTTTACTCTCTCCCTTCTTTGCACTCATCCAAACTTGCGATCTATTCTCAAGCATATAAAAAGGCTGAAAACTTTTCTCTTTTTTAGCAATATTTAATTTTGCATAGTTTCCTAAAATTTTATATTTACCCTTGTTGTCAATACGAATATTATCGTAAAGTTCCAAATCTCCTGTTTTGCGATTATAAATTGCCCTTTTAGCTGTTAAAAGATAGTCTTTATAAGAAACACTCACCCCTCCACTTGCTTCTATCATACCATTTTTACTACTGAGAGTTGTAGCGTAAATTGCTACTTTGTCATCTGCGTTTACACAAGATAAAAAAAAGATAAAGAATAGAAGAAGAAATTTAAGCATTTACTACCAGAGTTTTGGCAGTTTTATCATGCCATGTTTGACGGGTAGGATTCATTACTCCCCATAAAAATCCAAGATAAAAAAGCATTTCACTTATTATTCTAAAAATAGCACGATTAAGGGAAACTACAAAACTTGGATTTGCCAAAGTTGCTATTTCTATCACTCGTATTTTAACCGCCAATTTTCCGAGTGTCGCACCATACTGCATTACAAAAAATGTCTGATAAACTATTTTCATCAGTAAATATTCAAAAAGATAACTGTTCGTTACTATAATAATATCTTGCATAGTTTTGGCATTTGAAAAAGTATCAGACATTGCAATAACCAATAAAAATGAGAGTAGTATCTCATCTATCAAAAATGCCAAAGCCCTCTTTTGTATAGAGGCTAGTGTTAAATGTTCACGATGGAGTAAATTTTGGATATTTTCATTCAAAGTTATCAGTTTCCTAAAGTGCTTGGTAGGCAATATCTCTGCGAAGTTTTTTTCCGGCAAAATGGACTTGACCACATCTTAAATATGCTCTATCTCGTGCCTGCTTAATGCTATCACCCAAGCCAATACAGACTAAAACGCGTCCACCTGTTGCATAGAGTTTTCCATCTTCAAGCGTTACCCCAGCAAAAGAGATATGTGTATTTTTTGCAATCTCTTCATGTTTTACATCATCTAAAATAATCTCAGCTGGAGTAGAAGAACCATACGGATAGTTTTCACTTGCCATTACAACACCAACAGCATACTGGTCTGAAAATTCTACTTTTATATCAGCTAAACGATTTGTAGCAGCCTTGTAAAACATATCAGAAACAGGAGATGTCATAAGAGGCATTAAAATCTCACATTCAGGATCACCAAAACGAACATTAAACTCTAAAGTTATTGGTTCTCCATTAACAACCATAATTCCAATAAAAAGAACACCTTCAAATGGTGCACCCTCTTTTTGCATACCGTCAAGCGTAGGACGAATAACTCTATCACGTACTTTTTGGTAAAGCTCTTCATCAACAAGCGGTGTCGGTGCGTAAGCTCCCATTCCACCAGTATTTGGACCAGTATCTCCATCACCAATGCGTTTATGATCTTGTGCAGCAGGAAGTAAAATGTAATCTTTACCATCACATACGGCAAACATAGAAAGCTCATAGCCATCTAAGAACTCTTCAACAATTACTTTTTTACCTGCATCTCCAAAGCTTTTACCACTAAGCATCTCAGAAATTGCTTTTTTTGCTTCATCATGTGATTGGGCAATAATTACACCTTTACCACCACAAAGTCCATCTGCCTTAACTACGATTGGAGTGCTTAAACTATTTGTAAATTTAAATAAATCTTCAATAGAATCACTCTCAATATATTTCGCAGTAGGAATATTATACTTTGCCAAAAAGTTTTTCATATAAACTTTTGAACCTTCAAGTTGAGCAGCCTCTTTAGAGGGTCCAAAAATCGTAAGTCCATTTTCTTTAAATATATTAACAATACCATCAACCAAAGGTGCTTCTGGTCCTACTATTGTCAGTTCAATTTCATTCTCTTTTACAAATGTAACAAGTGCATCATAATCGCTAATAGCAATGTTTTTACCAAGTTCATTTGTAGCACCATTTCCAGGCTGAAAAAAGAGTTCATGTTCCTCTTGCTCATTTTTAATAGCACGACCTATAGAGTACTCTCTACCACCGCTTCCCAAAATTAATATTTTCATAAATTCTCCAAATAAAATAAAAAGTTTAATCAATCCACCATAATGGAGCAAATAAACTTTTCAAAAGAAGTATCCAAGTAGCCGTCACACGTTGGCTTGGTTCTAAAAGCCGAATTTGGGTGAAGAGAAAATTGCCTAACGGCGACAGTTTCATCGGCAGAGTTAACATACCTCAAACGAAATCATCGACACACGACAACCTTACTAATTCACGATTTGTATATGTAGAACCCGCATTGATGTGTTGACACGCACTACTCAGATGGCGTTATTATACTAAAAAGATACTTGATTTATTTTTATTTTTCATCAAGATAGAGCTCAATTTCACTCAACAGTCGTAATAGATGTGCTTCAAAATTTTGAAATGCTTTTAATATTTTAGGATATTCTTGACGTTCTAACTCATATTCTAAAGATGCAACACTTTCACAAACTGAATATGCGCCAATATTTAGAGATACATCTTTTAAATCTCGTGCCAACATAATTGCATCTTTATATTTTTTTTCTCCTATCATATTATTAAATGATTCAGCAGAGTTTGCATACATTGTTTGAAAATCACGTAGTAAAGATTTATAAAAATCTTTCTCTCCGTCAAACTTTCCTAACTCTTTGAGTGTTGCCAACTCACTCTCATCATCCTCTTTTGTTACATTTTCATCTACATTTATCTCTATTTTATTCGATAAAGCATCATAAATTTTTTGATAAAAATCATCTAAAATAATAGGCTTTGTAATATATCCCTGCATACCAACTGCAAAAGCTTTATCTTTTGCTTCTTGTTTAGATTTAGCACTCAACGCGATAATGGGGATATTATTATTCGTTTCATCTTTTCTAATCTCTATTGTAGCATCATATCCGTTGACAATAGGCATCTCAAGGTCCATAAGAATCAAATTATATTTATTGCCTTTTTTAATCAGATTAATAACCTCTTGCCCATTTGTCACAAAACTAATATCTGCTCCCGTTTTTTCCAAAAGATTTGCTAACACTTTATGATTTAATTTATTGTCCTCTGCAACTAGTATTTTCTTTAATGAGATCTCTTTAATTTTCTCTTTTGTTCTACTTACATCTACTTCTGTTTTTAGCTCTTTAACACCATACATACCTACAAGTGTATCAAGTACATTTTGTTGTGTAAATGGTATTTTTAAAAAACCTGATATATCAAGTTTATTCATTAGATTATCATCAATTTTCGTAAATCTATATGTTGTTAAAATAATTTTGCTCTTTGCTCTATTTTTAAAGTGCATTTTTTGAAGATTTTCAATTGATTTTTCATTTATTTGTGCTTGATTAATAACAATTACATCATACTTCATTGTACTCTTAATCATATCTGCATCAAGATATGGTACAACATGCGTTTTATATCGAAAGTAACGGAAGGCACGTAAAAGTGCAATCACATTTTTATTTGAATTTTCTACAATCAGAATAGTTTTGTCGAGATAATTTTTAGATGGAAGATGATAATGACGATTGTTGTCAATATCAAAAACTTTTACCTCTGCTGTAAAGACAAAGGTAGTCCCAACATCTTTTTGACTGCGTACTTTTATAGTTCCACCCATCTTTTCCACTAACTCTTTAGAGATTAAAAGCCCTAAACCAGTACCACCAAACTCTCTGGATGTTGAAATTTCAGCCTGTGAATAAGATTTAAAAATTTTCTCCAGTTGCTCCTGTGTCATTCCAATACCATCATCAATAACACTAAATTCTAAAATTATACTCTGTGTTCGTGTCTCTTTTTTTCTGATTTTTAAATTTATATTTCCATTTTTGGCAAACTTGATCGCATTAGAGAGAAGATTGACAAGAACCTGCCCTAAACGCAGTGAATCACCAATAATATTTGCAGGAACACCATTTTCAACTTCTAATGTAACATCAATATTATTATGTTTAGCTTGCAAATATGTACTACTTAACACATGTTCTATCATAGCATTAATGTTAAATTCTCTATTTTCTATTCTTAATTCACCTGCATTTATCTTTGAAATATCTAATATATCATCAATAATTTCTAAAGCTTTCTCTGCAGATTGTTCTATATTTTGTACATTCTCTTTTTGAAAAGTTGGTAGCTCATTTTCTAAAATCAATTGACTAAGACCCATCACTGAAGCGATAGGATTACGTAGTTCATGACTAACATGTGAAAGCATTTTTTCTTTTGATTGCAGCTTACAATTTTTATTAGACAATTCAAATGACATCGTCTCATTCTTATTTTTCAACACACTGATTTTACGCATTAAAATCAATATAATAATAAGTAATGCCACAATTATTAAGCCTATAATTAATAAGACGATAATTATATTTTCAGATTTAAAATTTTGAGGCTCTGTAACTACAGCAGGTTTCTCTTTTATCTCTTTTTTTACAATTTTTTCTGTTGCTTGAACCTTAGGAACTACTGGCATAACTTTTTTTTCTACTACAGGTCTCTTTATCTTAGGAGTTTTAATTTCTATTTTTTTAGGCTCTATCTTTTCTACCTTCACAGGTAAAGGTTTTATTTTTTTAGGATATGCACTTTTATACTTTATTCTTAAAGTATCTAGTAGTTTTTGTACAACTTCTTTATTTGTTAGCGGTTCTAAAACTATTATGTAGTATTCATTTGATTTAATTATTTTAAAATGAAAATGATACTTCTCTTGATACATCCGCATCTCTTTATGAGAATAAAGAAATTTTTCTGCTTTCTTAAGTGTTTGTTTTGCTGGAAGCTCTGACAAAAAAGAGCCTAATCGTATACTTCTTACATATGTTGATGCATTCAAAGAGCTAAACATCACAAAGAACACCAATATTACATATCTCATGTTCATCCCTATTTTTTCTTTGAAGCATATTTAATTTTCACTTAAGAAAGTGTTAAAAATCTATATTTTTAGATATTTTTTGCCAATTCTACACAACTTTCAATAGTGGTATTCTCACTAATGTGATACTCAATCCCTTTTGGAACTGCCTTTGCCGTTGTCTTTCCTATAACAATAAGAGTACTGCGTTTAGAGAGAGTATGTGTTTGTAAAAAACACTCCAAACTAGAAGGAGATGTAAAAATCAGTATTGACTCTTCTACTACTTCTACATTAAGAATATCTTTTGAACATTCGCTCACATAAACAATTGCTTCATCTATAAGATAACCCTCTTTTTTAGATACAAAAACAAAATCAGAAGCAACTACTTTCGCCCTCAAATAGAGCCATCGCATACTTTTAGGATAGTTTTTTATTTTTTGTACTAAATTATCTCCATATCCTTCACCAACATCTAAAACCCTGCCACCAATTGCCTCATAACTTTTTGCACTTGCCTTTGAAACACAAAGTGCAGGAATATTTTGAAATAACTGCGTTTGATACTGTTGCAGTGCTTTTGATGCCTGTTTAGAAGTGATAATAAAAGCATCATATTTTGAAAAATCAATTTCAGGTTGTAAAAAAGTAATAGAGAGAGAATTGACACTCACCGTATCAGGATGAGAGGATATAGAAAAGAGATAAACTGGACGCATGGGAAAAGCTTTCGCCTATTCCCACTCTATAGTTGCTGGTGGCTTACTAGATATGTCGTAAACCACTCTATTTATGCCATCAACCTCGTTGATAATTCTTCTTGAGATTCTCTCAAGTAAATCATGTGGAAGGTGTGCAAATGTTGCTGTCATTCCATCAACTGCTTCAACAACACGCACACATACTGTGTTGTCATAAGTACGGTTATCACCCATAACACCTACAGATTTTACATTGAGTAAAACTGCAAATGCTTGCCATGTTTTTGCATAGTATCCACTTGCTTTTAACTCATCTAGTAAAATTACATCTGCTTCACGAAGAAGATCTAAATCAGCAGGATTTACATCTCCCATAATGCGAATTGCAAGTCCTGGTCCAGGGAATGGATGACGATTTACCATTGATTCTGGAAGGCCTAGTTCAAGTCCAATTTTACGTACCTCATCTTTAAAAAGTTCACGCAACGGCTCAATAAGTTCAAAATCCATCCAGTCAGGAAGTCCACCAACATTATGGTGAGATTTAATCACTTCAGATGGTCCATTTACAGAAATAGACTCAATAACATCAGGATAAAGTGTTCCTTGTGCTAAAAATTTAATACCATCATGCTTTTTAGCCTCTTTTTCAAACTCTTCTATAAATGTATGTCCAATAATTTTACGCTTTTTCTCAGGATCACTCACACCTGCAAGTTTTGAGAGGAAACTCTCTCTTGCATCTACAACAACTAAAGGAACTTTGAGGTTAATTTTAAAGACCTGCTCAACTTGCTCACGTTCACCTTTTCTTAAAAGTCCATTATCTACAAAGACAGGAACAAGTTGCTCACCAATTGCTTCATAGAGCATTGCTGCAACAACAGAACTATCAACACCACCGCTGAGTCCACAAAGAACTTTGCCATCACCAACACGTTCTCTTATAGATTCTATTTGTTGTTTTAAGAAGTGTTCCATTTTCCATTTTTCAGCTACACCACAAATATTTTTTGCAAAATTACGAAGCATTAAGTAACCCTCTTCTGAGTGTTGTACTTCTGGATGAAATTGCATTGCATAGACGCGTTTTTCATCATTTGCAATTGCTGCATATGGAGAGTTACTTGAAGTTGCAATAACTTTAAACCCTTCAGGAAGTGTCTCAACTCTATCTGAATGACTCATCCATACAATTCTATTATTGTCACAATCTTTAAAAAGTGGCGAAACATCATCAGGATAGCCCACTAATTCAAGCTCTGCTTTTCCATATTCATGATGATCAGAACGAATAACACTACCACCAAAATCCACTGCAATTCTTTGCATACCATAACAGATACCAAGAATAGGCAGACCCATATCGTAAACACCCTGATCCACTTCATAAGCATTTTCATTATAGACTGATGAAGGACCACCACTCAAAATAATACCTTTAGGATTTTTTGCTTTTATATCTTCTACTTTTGTATGATAAGGAAGAATTTCGCAGTAAATTTTATCTTCACGCAGACGACGAGCTATAAGTTGTGTATATTGAGAACCAAAATCGAGGACGATAATGCTAACATTTGTCATTTGAAATGCCTTTTTAAAATATGATAATTAATGAGAAAGAATACTATAAAGTAGATTAATATTTGATTTAAACGCAGCCATTAACTGCGTTTAAAAGTTAAAAATTTTAGTAAAGTCCTAAAATTTCAAATTGAACATACCAAATAGCAATTGAAACGAAGTATCCAGCCAAAACTGTCCATGAGTGTTTCATATGTGAACCAAAAGTATAAACACCACGCATTTTACCCATAACACCCACACCTGCAGCAGAACCAAAACTGATTAGACTACCACCAATACCTGCTGTCATTGTTACAAGCATCCACTGGTCTGTATCCATAGATGGAGATGATTTCAAAATAGCACTCATAACAGGAACATTATCAATAACTGCAGAGAGGAAACCTACACCAATATTTGAAGCTGTTGCCCCTGCCATTGCATAAACATCATGTACGTATTCTAAAAAGCCTAAAAAGTGTAAAGCTCCAACTGCTGAGAGAATACCAAAGAAGAAAAGAAGTGTATCGTTTTCCACTTTTTCCATATTTACATAAATATTAAATGCATTTGCACCTTTTCTTTTTAACTGAAATGAGTAGAGTTTTAAAATTGCAAGTCCAAACATCATACCCCACATTGCTGGAAAATGGAAAAATGTATGTCCTAAAACTGCAATAACAATAGTAAGCACACCTAAATATGCGACAGTCATACCACCATCTAAAACAACAGGTTTTTTCTCAGTTGAAGCATCAAAGGGAGGCTGACCATCAGGAAGGGAAAGACTTAATAAAAATGCTGTTACACCCCATCCTATTACTGAAGCTGGAAAAAGATAAAGAAAATCTACAAATTGACCTTTTTCTGCAGTCCAAGACATGAGTGTTGTAATATCTCCAAATGGAGACCATGCACCACCTGCATTTGCAGCAACAACAATATTTATAGCCCCTGGAACTAAAAATGAAATATTTTTCTTATCAATTGTAAAAAGAACAGTTGAGAGAATAAGCGCTGTTGTTAAGTTGTCTGCAACAGGAGAGATAAAAAATGCTAAAAGACCTGTTAGCCAAAAAAGTTTTTTATATGTATAACCCTTTGAAACAAGTTTATACTTCATCAAATCAAAAACACCACGCTCAAGCAGTGTTTCGATGAAGGTCATAGCCACTAAAAGGAAGAAGAATATTTCAGAAATTTCTAAAATTAATCTCTCAAGTTCTTTATGTAAAGGCATTGGATCAAGCCCGTTTATAGCATAGTAAATCCCAATAAGCATAAACATAAATGTTCCGGCAAAAAGTGATGGTTTTGCCTTATTTATCTCGTACTTCTCTTCTGTAGCTATAAAATAGTACGCTATAACAAAGACTGCTAAACTTAGCCATCCTACCCATGTCGTTGCAAGATTAATTGCTTCGTGTTCCATTATTTCTCCTCTTGTATTGTGTGAACCCCTATAGATTCACTGCGTTTAAGTGCTGATGTTACTATCTCTTTTGCGGTTAGTAAACGAAATCTAAGTAGTTTACCAATATTTTCATTTAAAAGAGCATTAATTGTCTCTAAAGCATCATTTAATCCACTTTTTGTCCGAACTATAGAGACATTTTCCCACATTATTCGTCTTAATTGATTTTTAATGTTTTTATCATTTTTAAGGCTCATCTCTTCATCTTCAAGATCGAACCTTATATCTTCTTTCTCTTCATCTATATGCTTTAAAATATCATCCACTGCTCTTGCGGCAAACACCATTCCCTCAAGTAAAGAGTTTGAAGCAAGGCGATTCGCACCATGCACTCTGGTAGATGCGACTTCACCAACAGCATAAAGATTTTTTACGCTTGGTACTTTTGCATCTAAGTCTGTTTTAATGCCACCAATAGCATAGTGAAACGCAGGAGAGATTGGTACCCGTTGTTGTGGTACTTTGTAGCCTAAACTTCGTAAATTTTTATAAATATTTGGAAAACGGTGTGCAAAATACTCTTCATTAAAATTATTAAACGCAAGATAAATTTTTAACCCTGTTTTTCTTGAGTAGTGATACATCGCTTTTGAGACAATATCACGAGAAGCAAGCTCTCCTCTCTCATCATAATCAAATAAAAATCTTCTACCATTTTCATCTTCCATTGTTGCACCCTCACCACGAAGCGCTTCTGTAAGCAACATTTTTTGTGCATTTGTAGAGTTTACAAAAACAGTTGGATGAAACTGCAACATCTCCATTCTATCGAGTGCTATGCCTTTCATCACACAAAGCCCTTGCATATCTGCACTAATGCAGGGTGCATTGGTATGGTACTCAAAGAGTGAACCAACACCACCACTCGCTATAATGACATTTTTAGCATAAATATTTCGTCGCTCTCTATGCTCAAGCAGGGTCACTCCATAACACTCGCCATCTTTAATGAGCAAATCAACAACTCTAGCATTACCAAGCATAGCGTGCGTGTTTTGTTCGAGTAAGAAGTAGTGTAAATAGCGCCCCGTAGCATCACCACCAGCATGTAAAATACGTTCACAAGAGTGTGCTGCCTCTTTTGTATAGAGAAGTTTGCCATTTTCATCTCTGTCAAATTCAAATCCATTTGCTATTAAATCATCAATGGCTGCGCGTGAATTTTCACTCAAAACATTGACAGCTTCTGTGTCACACAAACCTGCACCAGCTTCTAGTGTATCTTTTATATGAAAAGGTATATCTGCTTTATCGCGAGCAAGAGCTACACCACCTTGTGCATAAAAAGTATTGCATTTAAAAGTTTCACGCTTATTGATGAGCAGGACTTTTTTATCTTTTGGCAGATTCATAGCCGCATAAAGCCCTGCTACGCCTGCTCCTATTATTATTACATCATATCTTATCATTGGCTGCAACTCGCATTATTATCTTTTTGTAACTCTTTTTTTTGAATTATAAACTTCACATTTTTATCGCTAAAGCCTTTCTCCTCTTTGTAATATGGAGCAGCTTTATAGCCACATCCACTAAAACCTAAGAAAAAGCCTGCTATAATTAACAGATGAAAAATGTTAGCGATATTCTTAATTCTCTTCAAAATAAACCTCAGTTTTCTAAGCTTTCGCACTATAAATGCATCTCTAGGATACAGTCGTTATTTTCGCCACCTTTACAAAAGATGGTCAAGTTTGCATACATAAAAAACAACACACTTTTTTTTGTACTCAACCATCCAGGTGCCAAACAAGAGTTTGATAATAATATACAAAGCATTAAAAGTGCTTTAAAGTTCTATAATCCTGATGAGTGTCAAGCAGATAACATCCAAGATATTAAAGCATTTGTTACACATACTCCTACAAAAGTATTCACATTAGAAAAAAAAGAGCCTCAAAGATACACAGAACGCTCAAGTGGAGAGTTTGAAATAAACATTCATAACCAAGAACTCAAATCGCTTGTAGCGTCTATTCAAAACATCATAAAAGAGAAAAATGCAACTGTTAGAGACGATTAAACAACTCCCCTCTTCTGCGGGAATTTACCAATACTTCGATAAAAATGGTCACCTTTTATATGTTGGCAAGGCAAAAAATCTTGCAAACAGAGTGAAAAGCTATTGGAAATTTACACCGAAATTAGGGGCAAATACAAATCTTTCTGTGCGTATAAAAAAGATGATAGAGCAGACAGTCTCCATGAATTACATCGTCGTAAACTCCGAACATGATGCACTCATTCTTGAAAACTCTCTTATCAAGCAACTCAATCCAAAGTACAATATACTCTTAAGAGATGATAAAACCTACCCCTATATTTACATTGACAACTCTCAGGAGTATCCCCGTTTTGAAATAACACGAAAAATTATAAAGAGTAAAGACATTACCTACTTTGGTCCCTATTCTGTTGGTGCAAGAGATATTTTAAACTCTATCTATGAAATCTGTAAACTTGTCCAAAAAAAGGGTTCTCTTAAATCAAAAAAACTCTGTTTATACTATCAAATAGAGAAGTGTTTAGGGCCATGTGAACTTCCAGTTTCAAAAGAGCGTTATCAAAAAGAGATTGATTTAGCTACAAAACTCATTAAAAACAAAACATTTTTAACAAAAAACTTAAAAGAAAAAATGAACTTTTATGCCCAGGAGTTGCGTTTTGAGGAGGCAGGTGAACTGCGTGATAGAATAGAGAGGATTGAGCGTTCAGAGATTAAAAGTGACATAGATTTCGCAACAGATGAAAATTATGATATTTTTGTTATAGAGCACTCCCCCAAACGTGCCGTTGTTGTGCGTATATTTATGCGTCATGGTAAAATCATCTCCTCTACTCACAACTATATAAATCTAAATGAGGGATTTAATATAAATGAGGCCTATTCCCGTGCCTTGATTGATTTTTATAAAGATGAAAAGCCCCCTATCGTTGCACCTATTTTAGTTGCAAATATGTTTGATGACTTAGAGCTTATAGAAGAGCATTTAAGCAAGATATTTGAAAAAAAAGCCTCTATATCGATGCCACAAAGAGGTAAGAAAAAAGATTTAATCGCTCTTGCAAAACTAAACGCAGCAGAGTTACTCTCAAGAGAAACAAACATATCTAACACTAAAATAGTAGAAGATATTCAAGATTTATGCCACTTAGAAAGAGTCCCTCTAAGAATTGAGACTTTTGACAATTCACATATGGCAGGGGTGGCTACTGTTGGGGCTATGATTGTCTATGAAAACGGAAAGTTTGATAAAAAATCTTATAGAACTTACCATCTAAACGCAAGAGATGAATATGCGCAAATGAGAGAGACACTCTCTCGTCGCGTTGCAAGTTTTTCTAAAAATTCTCCACCAGATTTATGGATACTCGATGGTGGAGCAACACTTTTAAAACTTGCTTTAGAAATTTTAGAATCAAATGGCGTTTTTTTAGATGTTATTGCTATTTCTAAAGAAAAAGTTGATGCAAAGGCACATCGAGCTAAAGGAAAAGCAAATGATATTATTTACACAAAAGAGGAAGCTTTTAGACTAAAAAACAGTGACAAAAGATTACAATTTATCCAAAATTTACGAGATGAATCACATAGAGCAGCTATTACCTTTCATAAAAAAACCAAGCTCAAACTCGACCAAGAGAGTAAACTGCTCAATCTAAATGGAATTTCACCGGCAAAAGTGCAAAAACTTTTAAACCATTTTGGAACTTTTGAAGCACTCAAAAATGTTACCCAAAATGATATTTCTTCACTTTTAAATACAAAAGATGCAAAAACCATCAAAAATATTTATAAATAAGTTTTTTTTTTATCCCTTTATGATATATTTGTGATAGATTAATAATTCAAACAATTATAAGGTTTTTTTATGAGTAAGGTTATCCCAAAAGATAAAGAGTATTTTTTTGATGACAATGTGATCATTAGCCAAACAGATATAAAAGGTATTATTACATATGGAAATAGAGTTTTTTTTCAAGTTTCAGGATATAAAAAGGATGAGTTAATAGGTCAATCACATAATATTCTCAGACATCCAGATATGCCTAAAGAGGTATTTAAAAAGATGTGGAAAGCAATTCAATCTGGACAAGCTTGGAACGGACTTATAAAAAACCTGCGTAAAGATGGTCTTTACTATTGGGTGGAGACAGAAATACTTCCTGTACGGGATAATAATGATGAAATCATAGGTTACATAGCAGCAAGAAAAGCTGCTTCGAGAAAAGATATTCAAGAACATGAAGAGATTTATCAAAAAATGTTAGAGACGCAAAAGTAAGGAGAGACAATGTTAATATATAATTTTCAAAAAGAATTTTTAGGTATAGATGCTAAAGATCTCCAAGAACTGGGCTATCATGATCTATCTTCATTAAGAAGTGAAGTAACAGATTTTGCTGATTTATTTGTAAAAACACCTGGTTATATCCACAATTTTCAACATGTGCATTGGATAGATTTTATTGATTGTGCAGATGATGGTGAAATACAAAAAGTTATTATTAATGCAAATGGGAAAAACTTTACCGCCAATCTCTTAATTACATATGCTTATCTCAGCGATAATCCAATAGAAAAAGCATATCTTATTCATCTCAACAACTTAAGAGTTTTATCTAATGGAGAAGTTGAGCATATTCATGATGATATTTTGCAAAAATCTACTCCGATACATAACAAACCTATAGTAGAACCAGTTCATGAAACAGAGCAAATCCTGACACCAGAAATAGGAGAAACACCAGTACAAGATATATTGCCTCCAGAAGGTGAGAGCAATAATATAGATGAATTTATACCTCAAGTTCAAGAAAGTGTACAGGAGAATGTTCAAGAAGTCCCTGCTGTCGAAGATGTATATGACACTAATGATATAAAACTTGATATTGACTTCAAGGAAGAACCTTTTGCGAATGTCACACCTCCTACCAAAATAGCTAAAAAAGAAAAATTTGACAATGGATATATTTATAACCCAGAAGTAGCTTCAAAAGAGTTAGGTCTACCACTTGATTTAATAGAAGAGTTCATTCAAGATTTTATAGAACAAGCTGAAGATTTCAAACCTGAACTTTATAGTTCACTAAATGATGGAGATATTGACAATGTTAAAACCTTGTCTCATAAACTCAAAGGTGTTGCTGCTAACTTAAGAATTGAGGATGCATTTGAAGTTCTCGCACTTATTAATACTACTCCTGATATTTCAGTTATTCAAACAAATTTAGATCTGTTTTACAAAATTATTGCTAAACTAGCTGATAAAGAGATCGATGAAATAGTTACAGTTGAAGCAGAACAAGTGCAAGAGCAAAATCAAGGGAAAGAAGAGAAACAAGAAGAATTTTCACTTGAGCTTAAAGATGATGTTATTGAAGAGCCTATAAAAATCCAAGAAGAAGAAGAACTACCACTCACCTTTAAAGACGAACCTCAAGAAATCATTCCAGAAGAAGCTCAAGAAACTATTGAAATCAACTATTCAAAAGAGAAAGTAGCAAATGAAATTGGACTTGATATTGAAAGTTTCAAAGAACTCTTTAGTGATTATATTCATGAAACAAACATACTTATCAAAGAGATGCAAAATGCCGCTGAAAGCAACAACTTTGAGCTCGTTAACTTTGAAGTAATGAAACTCCAGGGAATGAGTGAAAATATGAGAATAAATAGTTTTAATAGTGAACTTAAAGCACTTACACACTCAACAAATCAAGATGAGTCATTCAAGCTCATTCATAAAATTCAAAATATTGTAGACCAGTTATCAAAAGTAGGAGCTTAACAATGCAACTCAGCTTAAAAAACAGATTACGACTTATCAGCCTACTACCAATTGTTATTCTATTTTTTGTAACAAGTTACTTTGTGTATACTTCTTACGACAGTTATAAAGCTGCCCAACTGTTACAAAATAAGCTCTCAACTAATAGAGAGCTCAATGACCTACTTAATAATATCTCACGAGAGAGAGGTATGACCGTTATTTACCTTGCAAACTCCTCACAAAACACTCTTAAATCTTTAATAAAGCAGAGAAAAATTGTAGATACCTTAGCAAAAAAATATCTACAAAATATCAAAAAATCTCCTAACAGACTAAGTGTTGCTTTAAAAGAGATTCAACAATCTCGTCTATTGGTAGATGAGCATAAAATAAGTTTTGAAAATGTTTATCAAAATGTATACGCAAAAGCTCGAAATATTGCAATTGAAGAACTTGAAAAAATTACGAATGAGCAACTCGACACAAATATCAATGAATACGCGAACAAGTATATAGAATTTGTTCGAGCAAGTGCATATACTGCAGCAGAAAGAGACTACCTCTCATATACTATTGCTAAATCGACCCCTTTAAATGAAGAATCAATTAATAAATGGATTTCCCTTATTGCAAAAGCAGATGCCTTAGACTATGATACTTTAAAGAATAAAATGCTAGTATCAAAGCTTAACAATATCTTTAAAAATGAGGATGCAACAGAATTATTAGAAGATATAAATGGCCAAAGAGCTGCAATTTTGGTTGAGGCCGCGCAAGGGAAATATGATACAAACGCGGGTGTTTGGTTTGCTATGCTTTCTGAAAAAATTAATATGATTTCTAATGCTGAAGAGATACTACTTGAGACAATGGATGCAAGAGCTGCCACCATTAAAACAGATGCTCTACAACTCCTTGCAATTACCCTTACAATTTGGCTTATTTCAGTTATATTAGCAATTTTTGGATTTTTACTCTCTAATGAAATTGCTAAAAATATTCTTAATCTGGAAAATGTTTTAAAAAGAGTTGCAGATGATACAAATGACACTTCCCAAAAAAGAGAAATAAATCTTCATACCGCAAAAGGTACGGAAAAAGCTTATAATCTTCTTGAACATATTATTGAGCAAACACGGCTTGATAAGGAGAGTGCACAAGAAGCAAGTGAAGCAAAATCAATGTTTCTAGCAAACATGTCACATGAGATACGAACGCCACTCAATGGTATCGTTGGATTTACTGAACTTTTAAAAGATACAGATCTTCAAGACGAACAATCTGAATTTGTTGAAATTATTGAAAAAAGTTCTGAAAATCTTTTAGAAATCATCAATAATATTCTTGACCTTTCAAAAATTGAGAGTAATAAATTAGAAATTGAAGATGTTATTTTCAATCCTATAGAAGAGTTTGAAAGTGCTGTTGAAGTTTACTCTGTTCGTGCTAGTGAAAAACAGATTGACTTAGCCTGTTTTATAGATCCGGAACTTGAACAGCCAATTAAAGGTGATCCAACAAAAATTAAAGAAGTAATCATAAATCTTCTATCAAACGCAGTCAAGTTCACAAGTAGCTCTGGAGTGATTAATGTCGACATTAGAAAACAAACTTCACTGCAAGAGGGTGTTACAAGAGTTAGATTTGAAGTGGAAGATAGTGGTATTGGTGTTACAAGTGAGCAAAAATCAAAAATATTTGAAGCCTTTTCACAGGCAGATACTTCTATTACACGTAAATATGGTGGTACAGGTCTAGGACTTACCATTTCTGCTAGATTTATTGAACTTATGGGCGGACAACTTGATTTACAAAGTGAACCAGGAGAGGGAACAACTTTCTTCTTTACCCTTGACTTTGAAGAGATTAAAACGAAGAATAGGACTCTTAAAGGAGCTTATTCAAAAATTAATGCTCTTATTTTAGAATCAAAACATAAAACAAAAAGACAAGATAGTTACCTCTTAGAATACCTTGATTTTTATGGTGTAAGTTATACAAAATACAAAGATTTAGCTGAATTAGAGAGTCTTCAAAAACAAATTAACTATGATTTACTTTTTGTTGATTATGAACACTGTAATGAAAGAGAGCTTAATTGGTATGCATCTCTTCGCCAAAAACTGATTTTAATCACAAAATCATTTTATATGAAGACTATTGAGAGTTTTGATATTGAAATATTTAAAACACTCTATGAACCACTCAACAATACAAAATTAAAAAGTGCACTTGAGAGTTATCAAAGTGAAAATTTTATAACTCTAATACAAGAGAAAAGGGTTCTAACTAATATTGATATGGAATCTGCAAAATTTAATGCAAAAGTTTTAGTTGCTGAAGACAATATTATCAATCAAAAATTGATAAAAAGGACACTTGAAGATTTAGGTCTTACAGTTAGTATTGCATCCAATGGGCTTGAAGCATTCCAAAAACGTAAAGATGGTTATTTTGATCTTATATTTATGGATATTCAAATGCCATTCCTTGATGGTATTGAAGCGACAAAAGAGATTTTAGAGTTTGAAGAAGATTACCATAGAATTCATGTTCCTATTATTGCACTAACAGCAAATGCCCTTAAAGGTGATAGAGAAAGATTTATAGAAGCTGGGCTTGATGAATACACCACAAAACCACTTGTACGTTCTGAAATTGTACTACTATTGACACAATTTTTATCTGATAAAATCATAGATGCAAGAGAAGAACCAGACATTAAAATTGAGCCTGAAGCAGCAATAGAAGAAGAACTAACAGAAGAAATAAAAGTAGAGGAACCAGAAGCTGCTGTAGAAGAACAAGAGGTAGAAGAGGTAGCAGTAGAGGAAGAAGAACAAATACCAGAGCAGAGACAAAAACAGGAGTACAAAGCAGATATAATCCTTGCTAAAAAAAGTCCTTTTGAAACAAAACTTTTTCAGAAAGTTTTAGACTCACTCGGCTATAGCTATGACGTTGCTAACACTACTGCAGAGCTAGAGAGTATGATTGCAGATAACAATTACAAAGTTATTCTTTTTGACAAAGAGTTACAAAACTTAAACATTGAAGCATTTTCAAAACTTGTTAAATCAGCAAGTCAAGAGAGTAATTTAGAAACATACCTTGTCTTAATGAATAACAATGACAATAATGGCGAAGATCTAGCTTATGTACACGAAACCATACGCAATATAGTAAATAAAGATTTACTGCGTTTAGTTATTGAAAAATTTATATAAAGGAAAATAGATGCAAAGAACTGATTTGATCGTCCTAGCAGTAGATGATGATATAATTAATTTAAAACTTTTAAAATCTATGCTGATGAAAAATAGTCATGTCAAAGAGGTTGTAGAAGCAAAAAATGGCTCTGATGCCATTGGGGTACTCAAAGCAAGAGATGACATAGACTTAATACTTTTAGACATTATAATGCCCATAATGAATGGCATAGAGATGCTAAAAGTCGTAAGAGCAGATGACAACCTTCGTCAACTTCCTATTATTGTTCTAACAACAGATGAAACTAAAAAAAATGAGGCACTCGAATCAGGTGCAAATGGATTTCTCATGAAACCAATTAGAAATGATGACCTGCTCAAAAAAATGGCAACGGTCATCCTCTAATAAACATGCAACAAGTTCTACACGAGAACTTGTTTTAAAACCTCTTCAACTCTTTTAACGGGAACAATCTCAAGTGCTTCTTGCACCTCTTTTGGAATATCTTCTAAATCTCTTTCATAATTTTTTGCAGGAATCAATACTTTTGTCATTTCAGCCTTATATGCTGCAATAAGTTTCTCTTTTAAACCGCCAATAGGAAGCACATCTCCACTCAAAGAGACCTCTCCTGTCATTGCAATCTCAGAACGAATTTTACGTGAGCTTAGTATAGATGCTATAACGCTTACCATAGCAATACCAGCACTTGGTCCATCTTTTGGAGTTGCTCCATCTGGAACATGAATATGTAGATCATAGCGCTTATAAACTTCACTAGAATCAACTTCCACAATCTCCTCTTTCTCTTTAAATGTCAAAGGGATATTATCTTGTGAAATACGTAGTTTTCTTTTATCTATAAGTGTTTTGACAACACTCATGGCAATGCGCGCTGATTCTTTCATCACATCACCAAGACTACCAGTGAGCTGAAGCGTTCCTTTACCTTTGATGCGTATACTCTCAATTTTAAGTACGTCACCACCAACCGCAGTCCAAGCCAAACCATTTACAACACCTACAACTGGAATTCTATCAGTCTTTTCAATCTCAAAAACACTCTTATCAAAAAATGTTTTTAAATTTTTCATAGATACAGAGACCTTATTCATCTCAGGATGTTTAAGTATATCTAAGGCAGCTTTTCGAGACATCTCTGCAATTCGTCTACGTAAATTTCTCACTCCCGCTTCACGTGTATAAGAGTGTATTAAATCTTTTAAAGCCGGCTTAGAAATACTAAGCTCATTTTTTTTCAGTCCATGCTTTTTTAACTCTTGTGGAATCAAATAGCGACGCGCTATCTCAAACTTCTCCTGAGGAGTATAAGAGCTGAGTGTAATAAACTCCATTCTATCACGAAGTGGAGCAGGAATACGCCCAATATCATTTGCAGTGGCAATAAAAATGACATTACTTAAATCTAAATCGAAATTAAGATAATAATCACGAAATTCACTATTTTGCTCTGGATCCAATATCTCTAAAAGTGCTGCGGTAGGGTCACCTCTTTGTGAGCGTGTTATTTTATCTATCTCATCAAGGACAATCACCGGATTTATTTTTTTAGCATCAATCAAACCTTGAGTAATACGCCCAGGCATAGCCCCAACATAAGTACGACGATGACCACGAAGTTCATTTACATCTTCAAGTCCACCAAGTGCTATTCTTACAAGAGGACGCTTTAGTGCAGTTGCTATTGAGTTAGCAAGTGATGTTTTTCCAACCCCTGGAGGTCCTGCAAAACATAAAATTGCACCCGCACTTTTTTTCGCAGTAATACCGCGAAGCTCAAGCAGCTCTTTAACTGCAAAATACTCTACTATACGCTCTTTTGGTTTCTCAAGTGAAAAGTGATCTTTGTCCAGCTGCTCTTCTACTGTCTCAATCTTTAGTGATTTTTTCGCTAAATTTCCAAAAGGGATATCTAAAACCCAGTCAAGATAGGTCTGCGTCATAGAAGCATCAGAAGAGTCAGGATGCATACGAGAAAATCTCTCTAACTGTTTAGAAATCTCTTTATAAGCATCTTCTGTCATCTTCTCTTTTTTTGCTTCAAGTTGTTTCTTATACTCTTCTATCTCTTCATCACGAGAAGTATCAACACCAAGTTCTTGCTGAATCTGCTTCATCTGCTCTTTTAAGAAGTACTCTTTGTTTACCTCTTCAATATGTGAATGCACTTTTGAGCGAATCTCTTTTTGCAACTTATTTGCTTCTATCTCTTCAATAAGATAATCAATCAAATCCAAAAATCTTTTTTCAGTATCACTCTCCACAAAAAGTTTATATGCCTGCTCTTTTTTAAGCTTAATAGTAGAACAAATCAAATCAATAATACGGTTATGGTCATGATTCTCTTCTATAGTTCTGAGCAAATCGGGAGGAAAATAGTTACTTACCGTAGAGAGCGCTCTTACCTTTTCTCTCACTACTTCTAAAATGGCATCAGCCTTAAGTGTATCAACATCTGAAGACTCAATTATATCAACATGTGCTATAAGAGGATTTTGTGAGATCTGATAAAGAGATTTTGCACGTGCAAGTCCTTGAAAAAGCACTTTTACCCTTCCATCAGGTAGAGAGACCTTACGCATAATAGAGCCAACAACACCCGTATCATATAAAGCATCAAAATCCCGCTCACCTTCATGTCCTGCTTTACTTGTACATACAATAACAAGAGAGTTGTTATCTATAGCTTTTGTTGCTGCGTTTATGTTCTCTTTATCACTTAAAAAAAGTGGCGATATCATAAACGGGTATAAAAAAAGTTCATCTTCTGCTATTACTGGAATATCAGCAGGAAATTCTCCATAATTACTCAATTTCATAAATTTTCATCCTTTACTTCGTTATATTTTCATCACTATCGCTCACTGTATTTCGTGAAACAACACTTTTTGTATCTGGTATTAAAAAAGCATACCAACTTGATTTACCATCTCCAACAAACCACTCTCTATACCAAGGAATCTTAGCTGGCGTAACATTTTTCCAGTTTATCCATGGTTGAGGATCAAGATCTCTATAATATCTTGCTGCTCTTGGTTTATCAATTCTATCATACAAGCCTGCAATACTCTCATCAAACGAAGCCCTTCCAAGATAAAGTCTCGTAAGCATTGTATCTACTAAAGAGTAATACATAGAGCGTGGATAGTTCCTCTCAAACGATTCAGCTTGTTTAATAGCCTCTTGAATAAAAACCTGATCTCTTCTTGGGTGTGGCAGTGATTTATATTTTGCTTTGATTTTTAAATACTCTGCAAACTCTATCTCATTGGCGTTTGCATAACGCTTGATATAATCATTTAAAAAATGTTCCGTTAAAAGGTACTCCCCATTATGCATGTGTGCAATTGCCAAAATCATCGTTGCCTCGGGTAAAAGTGGTGAACCAATATGCTCACCTTGCAGTGATGAATAGTAATCATCAGCCTTATCATAGTTTCCATCTGAGAGGGATTCTATAATTTTACCATACCAATAAACGGCCGGTTTATTATACTCATCAACATTTTTTGAACATCCACTAAAAAGCAGACTCAACGCAAACAAACTCAAAAATATATACATTCTCTTCATAGAATAGACTTCCTTTCGTAATTAGATTGTTATTTTATCTAAAAGATATATAACACGCATTAAATAAAAGAGATTTCAGCTTCTTTAAAGCTTACTCATTAGATAATGCAATATAGTAACTATGCTTTGCTACTGAGCCCTATTATGTGGTGCAGTGATTTTACTCTAAAGGGGACGCTATGAAAACTATAAATTTTATCAAAACTTTCACCATTTTTACATCCTTATTTATTTTCACATCGCCATCTCTTTTTGGAGATACTGCCTGCCCTGCAGGTTCTACTGCAAACTGTAGATACAATGTAACAGCGGAGGAACTAGCAGCACAAATTCAGGGTGTTGGAATCACAATTACAAACCCAAAAATCACTCATGGATCAGGAAAACAGGTTGGTATCTACACAAACGGCTCAGGTGCAAACCTTGAAATTGACAAGGGTATTATTCTTACCGGTATGAATGTGCAAGAATCTTTTACAACAAACTCTTCATGGCAGACTTCTATCAGGGAGTCAGGAACATATAACGATCCAGATTTGACAGCTATCGATACACGTTCAATTTATAATCCTGTTATTTTTGAATTTGATGTTACCCTTGATGAAAATACAAGACTTTTATTGATTGATTATCAATTTGCCTCAGATGAATACAATGAGTATGTTGGTTCTAGATTTAACGATGCTTTTGGATTTTTTGTCTCTGGGGGTGATTTAAACCAAACATACAATATTGCACGGGTTGTAGATAACCAGACTTATGTTAAGATTGATAATATCAATAATTACGCACCAGTAACAGTCAATAATGTGAACGATGGTTCAGTTGGGGTATATAATGATCCTAATATACCAGAAATATTGACAAATACTTCTTATTTTATCAATAACTGTAATACAGGTAATGGTGGTCCAAATTGTACACAATCCACCTCTCCAATACTTGTAGAGTATGATGGTCTTACACATAAGCTTCATGCAACACTTGACAACTTAACACCAGGTGAAACCTACCATTTTAAAATGGCTATTGCCGATACCGATGATGCAAATTGGGATACCGGTGTATTTGTAAATAAGATCAACGGTCTAAGAGAGCCAAATATCTGCTACGATTATGCTTATAAACAAAACGGCATCTACCTTACAGAGGGCTATGACTCAAGTAAAGGTCCCTACATAAATGCAGCAAATGTTGTAGCAAATAATCCAAACCAGCCGATTGAACTTGCTATGTACTTTAAAAATACAAAAGATTCTGAAATTGTTGCAAGCAACATTGTATTTAACCTTATTGATATTAATACAACACAAGCAACCTACCACAGAGACAGCGTATGGGTAACAGAGCCAAACAGCTTTACAAGAACAAAAGTTAATGACTCACAGCTCAATGTCAGTGACAGCTATGTAAAAGGTATTCCTGTTAGTTCGTTTAATGCGTTTGACTACTTTTATATCTATGCATCACTTGATCCTCATCAGCGATCTCTAGAGCTTCCTATTATTGCACGTATAGATTATGATTTGACTATCCCTCTGTCGGCAAATGATAGTATCACTATAAATAGATCAAGCTTTATTGACAAAGATATTCCTATTTGTAGTGGAGGTATCGGTACCTATGCACCGGTTTATGGCTACTTCAACATAATTGAGAATGGTCTCTATACAGATGATTCCAACTACTACTACAATATAAACACACAAGTAACCAATAGACGTGGTGATTTAAGTGTTGTCTCTGTCGATGCGAACACAACGACAAACCCTGATTTGCATACTCTTAAAAACATCAGTACCGTTGTAGGTGTCGACATGCTTGACCTAAAATCTTTCCACTACACTACAGCAACCTGTAGTGAAGTCACAAACTCTATCAGTGATAGAGTCTGGGTTGTTTTTAATGCACAGTCTAAAGTACCGCTTATACCTGATGATGTAACATTTAACAAAATTGCCCGTGAAGATGCTGCGTTTAGAATAAGTTATAATCTTGCAGGTGAAGATGGAGACTTACTTCAACTTGAAACTCTTGTCAATAATAACAATAATAACAATAATAACAATAATAACAAATACAATATACTCAATTTACCAAATGATACTGAATATAACCAATGTACAAAGAGTAATGGTGGTTCATGTACAACATCAGGCACTAACTATGACGATGCAATGACAAAAACAGAACTTGATACCTGTATGGAGTGTATCTACGGTATCAATACAAAACTCATCTGTTCCCGCGACAACTTTGCTATACGCCCTGAGTCGTTTTCAGAAAACATTTATGACCAAGATCAAAATACTACGGGTCTGCCAAATATTAATCTAACGCCAAATTATACAGGCGCGACAACACTCACGGCTCAAAACTTACATCTTGCTGCTGGCTACCCTTATGTTCTTGAGGTAAACGCAACAAACCATATAGATAACAACTCATCACGAGGTTATAATGTAAAATATGAAGATATATCAGGAGCAAGTGCAAAATATTTTTGGTCACCATCTACTGCAAAACCTTCATGTCTTGATACTACTGATAAAAATGCAAGCGTAAATTTTTGGGATGGACATAGTGACAAAAACAACTCGGTATCACAGATAGGTGAATACCGACTCTCTTTACTTGACACTTCATGGACAAAAATAGACAGCATTGTGCAGAGCCACCATACAGGATCTTACTTTAAACATACTCCGGATTGTGTACTTAACAGCGCTTATGTAGCAGGTGAAAATGCATTTGATCATTTTAACGGATGTAATATCAGCTCAGTACATACCAACATTGACAACCACAGAAAATATGTAGATATCAATATAACTATACACCCTTATGAATTTGATCTCTCAGGGGTAACACCTTCTGTTGGCATCAATAATGATGCGAACATTACAGCTGATACTTTTATATATATGTCAGATATGAACAAAAGTAGTGATGAGAACATGTCTTTTCATCTCGATGGAAATATCAAAGCAGTTGGAAAAAATGCTATTGTAACAACAAATTTTGTAGATGGCTGTTATGCCAAACCATTAGAAGCAAAAGTGGACAAAGTTACCATCAACCTACCCGTTGCCTATCAGTACAAACTCCACATCTTAGATGAAAATTCTACACAGATTAGAGAAGAGTTTAAAGACTTGAACAATACACAAAATACTATCTCTTTACCAAGCTCAGATTTTATTCCCACTGCAAAAGGAGAGGTAAAAACAATTCTAAATCTTAACTACTCACGAGCTGTAAATAAAGCTATAAATCCAGAGCTCATTACTTTTAAAACTTATAAAGTTGAATGTAGTACTCCTGCAAACTGTGCATATGCAGCTGACCTCAATCTCTCAAACGCAGCAGAGGGGAAAAAAGATTTAAACTATAAAATCAAGCACTATTATGGTAGAGCACATGCATTAAGACAGAGATATTTTGGTTCTGATGGAAATGTTTCTATCTATTATGAGGTCTATTGTGACTTATCGAATGATGGTAATAAATCAAATGATGGTAACAAATCACTCTTACAAGATAAATTTAACTCAAAATACAGTGATGATCCCAGATGGTTTATAAATACAGAACATAAAACTGCTAAAGATGGTCAAGTAAACAGCATCAATCAAAGAGGCTTTCCTTTGGGTTCGGGTAATGTTAAAGCCACTGCAATCGATACCCAAACACCAACAAAAGCACATCTTAAATACTCCACGGCAAGCACTAATGGCTACCCATATAAAACAACAATGGAAATAAATGCTTCTAATTGGTTGATTTATAATAAATACAATCAAAATGCAAAGAAAAATGGATTTGAAGTTGAATTTATAAATAGTTCAGCAGGTTGGGCAGGAGAACACGAAACCGATTCTACAACCAAAAAGAGTGCAGCAGATATTACAAATAGGAGACTAATGTGGTAAAAAAGTCTGCATTTACTCTTATTGAGTTAATTTTTGCGATTGTTATTATTGCAATTACTGTACTTACTCTACCTATGATGACTCGCGCTACAGAAAAAGGTATTGAAAGCAGCATTATCCAAGAAGCTATATTTGCAGCAGCAACTGAATTAAACGAAGCAACAACATACCATTGGGATGCAAATTCTATAAATCCTACGACACCTAACTCTTATGCAAAAGTCATTGATATTAATGGACAGTGTGATAACAATACTAGTTCTCCTCGTTATAGACTCCTCCCTGGTCAAATTGAACAGCCTTTACATAGAAGATGCTTAAATAGTAATATAACAATGCCTGCAGATAGTAATTCAACAACTGTAGAAACTGTTGAGAATGCTGCACATGGCTATAAATTAATATTTTTAAATCCAACTCCAGATAAAGAAGGTTATAAAGATAAATATAAATCTGAAGTTATAGTAGGAAATAAAGCTACATTTGGTGACTTAAATAATAATACAAATATTAAACCTATTCAAGTCACTATAAAAAATTCAAATGGTACTATTTTAACATCACTTAAAACATATGTAACAAATATCGGTGAAACCGATTACTACAAAAAGGCCTATTAAATGAAAAAGCATGCTGCGTTTACCATGGTCGAACTAATTTTTGTCATTGTTATTATGGGAATAATTGGAAAATTTGGTGTGGAATTTTTAGCAAAAGCATACCAAAGTTTTATATTTGCGAAAATTAATAATGAACTTCAGTCAAAAAGTGAAACTGCTGTTGAAACAATTGCTGCTCGTCTTCAATATAGAATAAAAGATTCTGTTATAGCGAGAACCTCTAAAAATGCAAACCCTATAGCCATTGCCGATGCAACAGGCAACAATTATAAAGTTTTAGAGTGGGTTGGTATTGCCCAAGAGAGCCGAAGAGGGTTAGATCTCAACACCAGTGGAACACCTTATCTTCCAGATTGGAGTGGCATAATAGACCTAGATGCAGGAGCTAAAAATAGACTTATTTCTCCTCAAACAAATACCACTAATATAAATACAATGATTAGTGATTTAAGTGATGGGAATACAACTATAAATGATGCCGCTATTTACTTTGTAGGATCAAACAGTAATGTACAAACAGGATATGGTTGGAATGGAGCACTTAACAACCAACAAGGAGCAATGCATCCCATAACAAGCGTAGCAGGTACAGCCAATGCCTTTACAAGCTCAAATGGAGTGGACTTTAGTGGTGTGGATGTTTATGAGTACTATTTGCTTGCATGGACAGCCTACGCTATTGTCTATGAACCTGGAACAAACAACAAAGGAACACTGCGTTTATATTATGACTATCAACCATGGAACGGTGCAAAAATGACAAACGGTAAGAGTTCCATTTTAATGACAGATGTAAGCACATTTCAGTTTATGTCTATAGGTTCAATTATGAAGATTCAAGTTTGTACCAAAAGTGACTTAGCAGAGGAGTACTCTTTATGCAAAGAAAAAACAATTTTTTAGCCAATAGAAAAGCGAAACCAGCTTTTGCTATGATTATGGCAATAGCTCTAATAGTTGTCATCTCGACAATAATGGCATTAGCCATGTTTTTAAGTGCAAAGTCCACGAAAAAGACAGCTGACCTCTATCTCTATGAACAAGCCGTACTAGAAGCACATAGTGCAGCAGAATACTCTCTTTTAAAAATTGCCAAAGATGGACCCTGCACACATTTTAATGATTTACACTTCATACAAGACGGTATTTATCAAATTGACATTACAAATAGATTTATCTATACAACTCCACTTCCTGCCGGATGTGTGGATGATGGCACGGCAAATGACAATGTCTATGCCACTGTTATCACTCCCGAACAAAATGGTTCTGTTTTGATGGATATATCAGTAAGTGTAGTTAATCCGACTGTAGTTAGTGAGCCTATTCGATATTTTAAAAGAAGCATACAAAAATTATAAATTTATAATCCTTTATCAACTTTTTAATGCTATAATTGACTTATATCACAAAAAAGGATTTAAAATGAATATTAGTATGACAGGAAGAAATATTGAACTTACTGATGCTATTAAAGAGCATATCTCATCTTCTATAGAAACATTAAAAAAATTTAATCTTGACATTATTTCAGTCAATGTCATTGCATCTTCACAAACAAAAAAAGGCAAAGAACATGCATTTGTTGATTTTGTTATCAACTTAGCTCATAAAAATACAATTATAATTAAACAAAATGATGAAGATTTATATGTTGCTATTGATTTAGCTACAAATAGAGCACAAAAAGCGCTCCGTCGTCTACATGACAAAGTTACAGATCATCAAAAAGTTGGTCTCAATGAAGTTAAAGCAGAAAATATTGATGTGAAAGAAGCATCTCAAGAGATAGAAGATGAAATCGTTCCGGTTGAATTAGATCTCTACAAACCTCGTGAAGTTGAAGATGTTTTAGAAGATCTCAAAGCAAGTGGTAAAATGTTTGAAATCTTTTTAGACAACGAAAACAAAACACGCGTTCTCTACAAACGCAACGATGGAAAATTTGGGCTTTATTAAGCTCAAATTTTCAAGTCTCGTTTTACTTGCTTAACCACTTTTTCATCCTCTGCAAAATCAATCCATCTAAACTGACTTCCACTTTGTGAGAGACCTTTAAGCAAATCACCACTTTTGCGAAATTTCAAATCCAAATTTGCTATGTCAAATCCACTTGTAGTATGTACAAACTCTTCAAGCCTTTGTGATTTTTGCTGGTTTGTGTAAAGATAACAGTAGCCTTTAAGCCCCGTTCTACTCACTCGTCCGCGAAGCTGATGCAGTGTTGAGAGCCCAAGCCGCTCCGCTCCTACAATCACAACAGTGGTAAGTCGAGGCAAAGATATGCCAACCTCTACAACAGTTGTGGAGATAAGCAAATCTCCTTTTTCTCTAAAATCCATAAGTACCTGCTCTTTTTCTTTGTCCTTTCCATGCGTCACATAAACATTCTCAAAGTTCTTCTCCCAATACCCTCGTGCCTCATCAATACTCTGATAATCAAGCATCTCACTCTGCTCTACTAAAGGATAAACAATTAAGACTTGGTTTTTTTTCGCAATTTCAGCTTTTATATGCGTTAAAAGTGTAGAAAAATCACTTTTATGAATAACTGATGAATCAATATCTTTTGTAAAGGGTGTCGAAGTAATCAAGCTTACATCAATGTGCGCACTCTCTATCATAGCTTGTGTTCTAGGAATAGGTGTTGCAGAAAATTGCAAATAGTGTGGTCTTTTTTCATTAGCACTCACAAGTTTTTCAAGCATATTTCTCTGCAATGTTCCAAAGCGGTGCTGCTCATCCACCATCACAAGCGCTGCGTTTGGTAACTCTCTGTATAAAAGTGCATGAGTACCAATGATGAAATCATAAGCACTCAAATCCTCTTTTTTTGTTTTGTTTGTTACAAGGGCTATTTTTATATCTGGTAGAAATTTTTGCGCCTCTTCAAAGAGTTGATTTGCCAGTATTGTTGTAGGTGCCATCAAGATGGATCGCTCTGGAAGCATCATATAGGCTGCTGCTAAAATCACCATGGTTTTACCACTCCCAACATCACCCACTACCATTCGTTTTGCTGCTACATCTTTTTTCAAATCATTTTGTATATCTTCTATTGCCTTTATCTGCTCATCAGTAAGCACAAAAGGCAGAGTTTCAGTCCATGGAGCGTAATTTCTACTTGAAGATTTCAGTGCTTTAAAGTAGCGTCTTTTCCCAGCTAAGAGACGCATATAAGAGTAGAGCTCTATATACTTCAGTGCTTCTAAAGATGTTTTATTTAGCTCTCTTGCATCAAGTGTCTCTACATTTGGAAAATGAAGTTGCAGCACGGTATCTGCTATCGCTGCGTTTATACCCTCACTTAACAAGTTCTCTTTTGTAAGGTATTTCTCCACCAAACGCAGCATAACATCATTCCTTAGTGCTGTTTTATATTTTGGTGTGATTTTACCAATGTTTGTCACTTTTTTTGGCATGCTCATTGAGCAATGTCCCTGTTTACAATCTATAATTCCATAGTAGTAATCTCTATCTCCCACTTTAAACTGATGCAACATATAGGGTTTAGGACGAAAAAGAACACCTTGAATGGTATATCCTAAATTATGTGCAAAAAAGGTTACTTGTATGGAATTTGGTGCTTTATAAACAGATTCAACAGTTGCATCTATAAGTTGTGCTTTTTGTGGAAGAAGTTGCGAGTGCAGTCTGTAATCTTCATAGGAGTGAGGAATTAAAAGAGAGAGTTCTAAAAAGGAATCAATACCAAGCTTTTTAAATTTCGCTGCAATATCTTTGGATAAATTCATAATAACTACTCGATTTTGTCTTCGAGTTTTTTTACTCTTTTATATAAATTTCCTATCATAAAGACCATAATTACTATAATGAGAGTTAAAACCATATCTTCTAAATTTTTCATAATTTTCCTTTTTATGATATAATCTGCTTTAAGGGATTAGAGGGTTGTGCCCCTCTAATTTACTGCCTGATAAATTTTAATCATCATATAAACGATAGTTAAAACTTTCAGGATAGTGTCAAGATATTTCATCTTTGACCTCCAAAAAGCAGATTTGTCTTGCCGAGTAATCGGCAAGAACACCCACATTATAGAAAAAAATCAAAAAACATTTTAAAAATATGACAGATTGAAATATTTATGCGTTTATACGCTTGTTACGCTCTTCCTCTTGTGCTTTGTAGAGTTCTGCACATCCGCGTGAGAGTTCACGAATTTTTAAAATGTAGTTTTGTCTTTCAGTTTGTGAAATGGCTTTTCTTGCATCAAGGACATTAAAAGTATTTGAAGCGAGCATACATAAATCATAAGCAGGCAAAGGATATCCAGCTTCTAGTGTTCGTAAACACTCATCACTTTTAGCAGTAAAATCAGCAAAAAGCATCTCAGTATCTGCTATTTCAAAATTATAGTGTGAAAACTCTATTTCACTCTCTTTATGCACATCTTTATAGAGTGTTTTATTCCCATTTGCATCTACATTCCAAACAATATCAAATACAGTGTCAACACCCTGTAAATACATCGCAAGTCTCTCTGTACCATAGGTAATTTCAGCAGTTACTGGCTTACACTCTATACCACCAACTTGTTGAAAATAGGTAAACTGAGTCACCTCCATACCATTAAGCCAAACTTCCCAGCCAAGTCCCCAAGCACCAAGTGTAGGTGATTCCCAGTTATCTTCAATAAAACGGATATCATGCTTACTTACATCAAGTCCTAAATACTCTAAAGACTGTAAATAAAGTTCTTGAATATTGTCTGGTGATGGCTTGATGATAGCCTGAAACTGGTAATACGAACCAAGTCTATTTGGATTTTCTCCATATCTTCCATCAGTCGGACGACGAGATGGAGCAACATAAGCTGCTGCCCAAGGAGTAGAATCGAGTGATCGAAGAAAAGTAGCAGGGTGAAATGTCCCAGCCCCTGCAGGAATATCATAAGGCTGTACAATATTACACCCCTGTTTCATCCAAAATTCTTGTAGTTTTAGTAACATTTCGCTAAAAGTTATCATTTTTTCTCTCTTATAAAATTATTTTGCCATTATAGCCAAAGAGACTTTTTTAGTATTTAAACGTAAAGCCAAACTTAATATATTGGTTATTTGCTGTACTATCTGGCTCATATATTGTATTATAATACTTACCATCTATATAACCTGATACAAAATTTGATTTAGCTATATTTTGCTGTGAGATCACATATTCAGTAAAAATATTTACTTGATTATTATATTTATATATAAATGGAATAGATAACTCTATTGTACTAGTCGTACCTAATTTAAAATCATCAGAAAATGAATTTGCTTTCATTTTTGGATTAAGTGCATATTTGTATTTCAATAATAATTTTATATCAAAATTTTTATATATTTCTTTACTTATACCAATTGTAGGAGCAGCATAAAACCAATAATATAATTCGTTTTGATTAGAACTTAGCTCTCTATACCATGAATGATACCCTCCTTCTAAACCATACAAAATTCCAAAGTTTTCCAACTTTCTCTTTTCTAAATAAGCTAAACTAATATCATATACATTTTCATATGTCGAAGATACTGTAGGGTTACCACTAATTAATTCGGCACCTTCATAATTAGCATATCCTGAAAATTCACTTGCTTTCAATACAATACTCGAATATCTTTTTAAATCACAATTTAAATTAAATGTATAACCTATTTCCCATCCAAAAATGGAATTTGCCTTTTCACTATCTAAAATATTTCCATTTGCATCGAATTCTCTATAATCCATTTGCATATTAATAAGAGAGAAAGAGTAACTACCGCTAGCCATAAGATTAGTCACAAAAAAGAATAAAATAAATATCCGCAGAAATTTCATTCCCTTCATCCTATACAACCTTACAAATTATATCGCCAACCTCAGCACCTAAAAAGTTAGCGATCACATTACATTTTACTTTGAATAAAAAATAGACCTTTTCTCTATGTGTGGGAGTAAGTGACTCAAAATTTCCCATCCCCTTTGAAATTACTATATCGGCACTGTCATAGAGTGCTTTTGCCTCATCATTTGCACGAGCATAGTCAAAGCCTGGAGTATTCACACCACTATCTACTAAGTTGCAAAGTGAGTCAAAACCTGCCTCTTTAGCCTCTTTCATCGTTACATCATTAATAATGGGCACACCACGCACCATATAAGAAAACGCTGCGTCTGGATAGAGCTTTTGTAATGTCTCTATAAACACATAATCAAAAATATGCTCTCCAACGTTATCTCCAATGACCAAAACAGTCTTTGCATTTTCCAAGCTGCGTTTGAGCTGTGCAAAATCATCATGTGTAAACTCTGTTTCAAAGATTTTATAGAGCTCCTCTTCAAGGTCAAACGCAACCTCAGCAGCTAAATCTATAACATTGCCTGCAACTGCTATTTTTGTAGCTGTTAAGAGTTTGTCATCACTTTTTGCAAGTTCTTCGCGCAGTTGTGGCACAAAAGAGCGTGCTTTTTGTGTAGAGTGCTCTTTCATCTCATCATACAGATCACTTTTACCTGCAATGAGAGCCATTTTTTCATATACATAGGCTGCGATTTGGGGAGGAGTCTGTGAAAAGGAGAAAGATTTACTCATCTCTTCAACGGTAGAGATAAGCTGCGTTTGGAGTTTTTCATCTGCATGAATGGCATCTGCCACCCTTGCACTTTGATTGATAATACAATCTACACAAGCATCTTGAATTTTCATTTAGTTGGTATGCTCTTCTATGGCTTTATTCCACATCATTTTATATTTACGACGCATAAATTCTACTTCTTGCTGGGAGAGTTTGAGCTGTTCTTGCAGAGTATGGATGGTTTGTCTATCTTCATCATAAAGTTCTTGTAAAGAAGCAAGTGCTTCTCGCAAAAATTCATTCTCTACGCGTACTGCTTCGAGCGTTTCATCTTTTGCATCGAGCACTTTTTCATGCAGATTTATAATGGTTCCAATGGTTTTCTCAACAAACTCTGGCTGTACTAGCATCTCATGTCTGTTCTTTTCACTTAGCTCTTTGAGCTTTGCAGGGACAACAACCTCAGTAGCCCCTTTTGATGGATCAATGTATCGCACACCATCTTCAGTTTTTACTGTAAGTTTACCATGCTCTACTAAATCATTGACTGCGTTTATATCCAGCCCAGTAAGTTTGCAGTACTCATCATCACTCATCCATGTCATTATCTGCCCCTATGACTATTTTATTATTGTCTCAATCTCTAGTGAATCCATCTCAACTTTTTTTGCTTTTGCTATTCTGTCTTCTTGGAGTTTTACACTTAGTTCTTCATTGTCAAGTGCTAAAATTTGCATTGCCAAATAAGCTGAATTAATTGCACCAGCTTTTCCTATAGCAACAGTAGCAACAGGCATTCCAGCTGGCATTTGAACAGTTGAAAGTAGAGCGTCTATACCACTAAGAGCCGATGCAGACATAGGAACACCAATGATAGGCTTAATAGTCTTTGAAGATAAAACACCTGCTAAATGCGCTGCCATTCCAGCAGCAGCAATGAAAACCTGTGCACCCTTTCTCTCAGCCTCAGCAATGTACTCTTTTGTTCTCTCAGGAGAGCGATGTGCAGAGGAGATAATCAACTCATAACTCACACCAAACGCCTCAAATGTATCAGAGCATGATTTCATCACTTCATAATCACTTTTTGAACCTATAATAATTGAAACAAATTTCATATTTTTTACCCTTTTTTTCTTAAATTATTTTATTTTTTTGGAGCTGTATTCATATCTGGATGTGCGGGAATCCTAAAAAAAGTATATGATGGAAATTTTGTTGGTAGCTCTATTGGATTAACATTGCCACTATGCACCTCATCCCAAACTTTTCCATTTTCTGCTTTTAGTTGTTTGAGTTTTACAAAAAACTTACCATCTCTCTCATAAGTTGAACCTATCTCATTATCTACTATTGCAACTTCTGAGCCAAGAGGAAAAACAACCTCCATCTCATCATTTGGAAGCGTTTTATATTTACACAAGAAGTGTGTACCCGCTGCGTTTACTACACCACTTACTTGATGTGTTCCTAGTTGCATTGTAAAATCAAGAGATTGAGTGTCATGCTTTTCAAAAGGTCGTGAAATCAGATAAGCATCTGTATATCCACGATTTTGCAAAGATTGGAGCTCATACTGATAACGCTCACTATCTACTTTGTCTGCATAATAATCATCAATAGCCATTCTATACGCTTTTGCAGTTGTAGCAGCATAGTAAGCTGTTTTTGTTCGTCCCTCAATCTTCACCGAATCAACTGCACCACTATCTAAAATCTCTTTTATATGTGAAGCAAGGTTCAAATCTTTTGAGTTCATAATGTAAGTACCAACACCCTCTTCCTCTTCAAGCTTAAAGAGTGTTCCTGTCTCAGGGTTGGCTGCATACATCTCATAAGGAAAACGACAATCATTTGCACAACTGCCACGATTTGGCACACGACCACTCTGCAATGTAGAGATAAGACATCGTCCACTATATGCAAAGCACATAGAACCATGAACAAAAACTTCTAACTCAAGATCGGGTAACTCTTTTTTTATCTCTTTTAAATCTCGAAGTGAAATCTCACGAGCAGTAATAATACGCGTAGCACCCATATCTGCATAGATTTGAGCATCAAGAACATTCATTACATTTGCTTGTGTTGAGAGATGAAGCGGCATATCGGGTGCTAAATCATGACAAAGTTTTAACACTCCAGGCGTTGCAACAATGAAAGCATCAGGCTTTAGCTCTGCCATTTTAACTATATGTTTTTTTAAAAGATTAAGTTGTGAGTTAAAAGGAAAGCCATTTATAGTGGCATAGACTTTTTTCCCTCTCTCATGTGCATATTTTATACCAGCTTCAAAATCTTCAAAAGTAAACTCTTTTCCAGAACGAATACGCAAAGAGAAGTGACTCACACCTCCATAAACAGCATCTGCACCAAAATCAAGTGCAATTTTTAATTTTTCTAAAGTTCCCGCAGGAGATAATAGTTCTACTTTTTTCATTACTGTCCAAATTGCTCAAGTAAAGCTTCTATATCATCAGTTGATGCCACATCTGTACCAGTATCACCTTCAATATGTTTTGCAGAAGAGACGCGTTTTTCATCATCTATTTTACCCTCAAAAAGAGTACTCATATAGCGAGAGAGTGAACGCATAACATTTACAACACGCTCAATTTTTTGTCTGTGAATATCTTGGTACTGCATAATATCCATAACACTCATAATAGCATCACCACTATTTTGCAAACTTTCTAACACTTCATTTACTTTTTCTAAAGCTTCTTCATTAATTTTATGCTGCGTTTTAAAGGTTTCTATGTCAGGGAACTTGGCACTAAGTGTATCAAAAAGATCCAGGTTTGCATTTAGAGCTTTTACAACATCGTTAAGTGTCTCTTCTTTATCCATTAAATCATTACTGATATTTTCGATAATATCAAAAATCTCACTTGCTTTTTCTTCACTCTCTTTTGTTACATCATCAAGTTGATGCACCATTTTATTTTCATCTGTAGCAGGCAAAGGAAGTTCTGCAGCTTCAATACTTGTAGCTAAAGCATCTGCATCATCTTCAGCCTTGCTCTCTACTGCTTCCGAAACATCTTCAACATCTTCAACATTCTCATCACTCTGAGTCTCTTCATTCTCTGAGACATCATCATCCATATCAATCCCACCACTCATCAATGCATCTAGTTCTTCTTGAGTCATAAACCTGCTCCAAATTGAATAATTTATTAATTCACACTATAATAGCATAAAATATCTAAAAATGAGACAAAATTATGATAGTAGATTTACATAACCATACACCACTTTGTAACCACGCTGAGGGCACTATAGATGAATATATAAACACAGCTATTACCAAGGGAACGAAAATTTTTGGTTTTTCTGACCATGCACCTATGGATTTTGATCCTGAGTATCGCATGGAGTTTCAAGATATGCAGGAGTATGAAAAAAATGTACGCCTTGCACAAGAGAGATACCAAGATAAAATCACCATTTTACTCAGCTATGAAGTTGATTATTTAAAAGGGCATATGGATGAACGCGTACTGAATGCTAATGTAGACTATCTGATTGGTTCTGTGCATTTTATTAATGGCTGGGGTTTTGACAATCCTGAATTTATTGGCAGATATGAGAATGAAAATATAGATGAAATTTGGCAAAAATATTTTGATACCATTGAAGAGATGGCAAATAGCAGACTTTTTAATGTTGTAGGACATTTAGATTTAATCAAAGTCTTTAAATTTATGCCAACAAAAGATATTAAAAAAATAGCCAAAAATGCCCTTCTTGCCATCAAAAAGGCAGATATGGTCTTAGAGATAAATGTAGCAGGTTATAGAAAACCTGTAGCAGAAGCCTACCCTTCAAAAGAGCTACTCCAAGAGGCTTTCAAACTTGAGATTCCTATCACATTTTCATCTGATGCGCACAAGCCCGAACAGGTCGGACTCTATAATAATGAAGTGATTCAACTCGCCCGTGAAATAGGCTTCACTCAATGTGCCTACTTTCAAAACAAGAAACGAAAATTCTTAGAGCTGTAGCTTGTAAGAGTTTTAACTTTTTGTGTTGACAACCCACATCGAAAAAATATCTAAATAGTTCCAAAACGACTCTATATACTCAGGGTTTATGCCCTCTTCTTCGAGTGCTTCTAAAAGTGGTATATAGAGTTCAAGCCACACTTTTCTGCTATGCTCATCAATGCGAAAAGGAGCATGGCGTCCAACCATTTGATGCTCACCTCTACTTTGTGTAAAATAATCAGGCCCACCTGAAATCTCTATAAGAAAATCTGCCGCATGTTTTTGTGCTTCGGCAAAATCATCATCATCAAAAATGGGAAATAAAAAAGAAATATCACTCGTTTTTATAGACTCATAATGATCAAAGACCAACTTCCTAAATCTCTCTTCACCTACTTCATGAAAAAATCCAGGATGTGGCTTGGCAACAGATGGGCGAACATCAATCACCCCATCCCTAATTGTAAGTTTCATATCGCTACATTCCTTCTAACTATTTTGCCCGAATTATACAAATAATTACTATAAAGAAATTTAAAGTTTTAATTAATGATAGCGCTTGTATAATACTTTTATATCAAACAATAAAAAAAAGGATTTACTAATGGGTAAATATATAGAATTAACTGGTGCAAATTTTGAAGCAACTTTGGCAGAGGGTGTATCTCTTGTTGACTTTTGGGCTCCATGGTGTGGGCCATGTCGTATGATTGCTCCGGTTATTGAAGAACTAGCAGAAGATTATGATGGAAAAGCGAATATTTGTAAAGTAAACACAGATGAAGAGCAAGAGATTGCTGTTAAATTTGGTATCCGTTCAATCCCTACTATCATGTTCTTCAAAAATGGTGAGCTAGTAGACCAAGTTGTTGGAGCACAATCAAAACAAGCTCTTGCTGATAAAATTAACGCTCTTTTAGCATAATTTTAAAAGAGACCAAAGTGGCTAGAAAAAGAACGAAAAGTTTTTTTTCTCTCTCCACTCTTTTAGCCTCATTCTTTGGTGCTGCCATGATAGCTGGTGCCTTTGCCTACTTCAACTACAAGTTTTCTGAATATAAATTTATAAATTTTAAAGATTTTGTTTTTTATGAAAAAAGTGATATTTTCATGCCTAAAGCAAAAAAGTATATTGTTGTATTTTACTCATCAAGAAATAGAGAGAGTCAAAAAGAACTTGCAAAACTTAATCTCAATCTTCCTATTATCGCCATTGATTACTACAATCAAGCCTATAAAAACAGTAAATATACAACTTTTTTACGCGCAGGAACAACAACATCTTTAAAGTTTATACAACGATTCAATATTTATAGCGTCCCATCCATCTTCTTTATAAAAAGAGTCAAAGATACTCTTTATAAACAAGATAGTATGATAAGGAAACTAGATAATTTAAAAGAATTAAGTAAAGAGGTGGATGGATTATGAGTAATATTTTAGATTGTGCAATTATTGGTGGTGGACCTGCAGGACTAACAGCGGGACTATATGCTACACGTGGCGGACTTGAAAATGTCACAATGTTTGAAAAAGGGATGCCAGGTGGTCAAATAACTCAAAGTTCTGAGATTGAGAACTACCCTGGTGTTACAGGTGACATTACGGGAATGGACTTGATGATGCCATGGCCCGAGCAGTGTCAAAAGTTTGGTCTCAAACATGACATGTCCGAAGTCAAACAAATCACCAAAAATGGTAATGTTTTTCAAGTTATAAAATCTGATGATTCTGTAGTAGAGGCTCATAGTGTCATCGTTTGTACTGGTTCTTCTCCTCGTCGTGCAGGATTTAAAGGTGAAGAGGAGTTTTTTGGAAAAGGGGTAAGTACATGTGCTACTTGTGACGGTTTTTTCTACAAAGGCAAAGAGGTCGCTGTCATCGGTGGTGGCGATACCGCTCTTGAAGAGGCACTCTATCTTGCAAAAATATGTTCTAAGGTCTATCTTATCCACAGACGCGATGCTTTTCGTGCTGCACCAAATACAGTCAAACGGGTAGAAGAGAATGAAAAAATAGAACTCGTGCTAAACGCAGTCCCTGATGAAGTCTATGGTGATGCAAGCGGTGTAAATGGCATAAAAGTAAAATCTAAAGATGGTGAGCTCAGAGATATAGTCGTTCCTGGTGTTTTTACTTTTGTAGGAAATGATGTAAACCATCAAACTCTTATACAAGAAAATGGAACTTTTTTATGTGACATGAACGAACAGGGACAAGTCATAGTTGATTTAAGTATGAGAACATCAACAGCTGGTCTTTTTGCTGCAGGCGATATGCGTATTGAAGCACCTAAGCAAGTAGTCAGTGCCGCAGGTGATGGTGCGGTTGCTGCCATTAGTGCCATTGCATATGTTGATGAACTTTTGGCATAATTACAAAATAAAAATTAAAAAGGTTTAGAATGATAAAAGTAGGTGTTTTTGGCGCTAGTGGGCGTGTTGGAAAATTATTAATCGAGGATTTAAAATCTACAGAGGGGATGAGTCTTAGCACTGTTTTTGTGCGTAACTCTTTAGACTTTGCAATTGACCCTTCAGTTCTTGTTACATCAGATATGCACTCTTTTATAAACGCAGCTGATATTATCATAGATTTTTCACTTCCTGAGGCGTGTGAAATGCTTCTTGAAGAGGCTATTAAAAATCCGAAACCATTGGTTATTGGTACTACTGGGCTTAACAACCATCAATTAAATCTTTTAAAACAGGCAAGTGAATTGATGCCTGTTTTATACGCTACAAATATGTCTCTTGGTGTGGCACTTTTAAACAAACTTGTTTATCAAGCTTCAGCAGCACTCAAAGATTTTGATATTGAGATCGTAGAGATGCACCACCGTCACAAAAAAGATGCACCAAGCGGAACAGCGCTCACACTCAGTGAATCAGCCGCAGCAGGGCGTAACCTTAACATCAATAAAGTAAGAGTAAGTGGAAGAGATGGCAACATAGGTGAACGCACAAAAGATGAAATCGCAGTAATGGCACTTCGTGGTGGTGATATTGTAGGCAGACATACTGTTGGCTTTTACAATGATGGAGAGTTTATAGAACTCAACCACACAGCAACCTCAAGAAATACTTTTTCAAAAGGTGCAATTAGAGCAGCAAAATGGTTAAGCACTCAAGAGAATGGTCTCTACTCAATTGCGGACTGTTTAGAGTTTTAACGGACCTTACGCACCTAAAGCAAGCTTAAGTGGTATAAGTTGTATACAAGTTCAAGGCAGAAGGGTGCAGGAGCTACTAGTAGCTTCAAATCCTTCTAACGCAGAAATTGTATGCAAATTATACCATCCCAAAGGGACAAAAAGATAAAGCATCATCTGCTTCGTTGGAAATTCCCCTCCGTAGCTACGGCTACGCAGGAAAACTTCCGCCTTGCACCTAATGCTTTCTCTTTTTGCTTAAGATTGCTTTAGGTGCGTAAGGTCCGTTTTAATACTCGTTTAATGGATTGACTTTTAGTAAAATGTCATCCATTGATTTAAAATCAATAGCAACAAGATAACTTTGCGTTTTCTTTATTGTTTTATATACCCGAAAACTTTTCACATCTCCTATTTCATCAATGTCAAACGCAGCGTCACTTGGCAACTCATAACTTGTAAACTTTTTTAAAGACTCTAACCTGTAGAGCTTTTTATCTTTAACAATATAAGTCACATAAGGATTAATGCGTCTATGCAGAGAGTGTGAAGTTTGCAATACAACAAAATCCTCATTTTTCTCACGATTATCAATCATAATCATATCTCTAGGATTATAAATTGCAAGGGTAAAGTCTAGAAAAATAAGCTTCTTAATTTTTTGAATTTTTTGAATTTTTGAGACTTCCCCTTTTAAATTTGCATTTGAAATATTTAAAGTGGAGTATGTTTTATAGAGATAGAGCATCATAATGGAGAAAATACTCACAGCTATAAGCATCTCAATTAAAGTAAACGCAGCGCGTAGTCTTCTCATCGTAGTTGTAACCTTAGTAGTGCAGTAGATGCACCTTTATGAAGACGTACAACAGATTGTCCTATCTCTAGTGACATTTGTGGGGCAGTTGTATTGGACTCTTCGCTCAAATCCATAGTTTTTAAAACTTTATAAATCACCTCTGCCTTTTGTGTTTTTAGTTTTCGTCTTAAATTATCTTCTATATTAAACTCACTTACTAAATCATATAAAGAGATATTTTTATTTTCAAGTCCAAAATCTTTGTTTGCTATTAAAAAAGAGGCATAGTCACTTACATGAGACTCTTTTTTATAAGATGCAAAGAGATATGTATCGTTAGAGTACATACGCATAAGGGCTAAAATAACGACTGAAATAATCATAACAGCTACCATCACTTCAATCAGTGTAAACGCAGCCCTGTAACTCTTTTTACTCATCACCTAAACCGATTCTAATAGCCTCATCTAAAGATGTCTCACCCTCTAAAAGCATCTCTTTTAACTGCATTGCAAGAGTTTTAAGACCATCCTCTTTAAGCGCAGTTTTTATGGTGTACTCATCTGTTGTTGTTTTTAAAATATTTTTAATTTTATCATTCATAACAACAAGCTCACCAATAGAGCGTCTTCCTTTAAATCCTGTATAGTTGCACGCTTTACACCCTTTGGCTTTATAAATAACTGCGTCTGGACTAATAGCATAATCATTAGCAAACTCTTCAGCCAAAACATCCTCTTCCTTACACTCATTACAAAGAACACGAACAAGTCTTTGTGCTAAAATACCAAGAATTGAAGAGGAGATTAAAAAAGGTTCTATTCCCATATCTGCTAAACGAGCAATGGTCGCTGTAGCAGAGTTCGTATGCAGCGTGGAAAAGACTAAATGCCCAGTTAAAGCTGCACGCACAGCAATATCTGCTGTTTCTTCATCACGAATCTCCCCTATCATAATGACATCGGGATCTTGTCTTAAAATAGAGCGAAGAGCCGCCGCAAAAGTAAGTCCTGCTTTTTCATTTACCTGAATTTGTGAAATAGAGTTTGATTTGTACTCCACAGGATCTTCAACGGTTATGACATTTTTGCTAGGGTCTTCAACTTCGCGTAAAAAGGAGTGCAAGGAGGTTGTTTTACCACTTCCTGTTGGTCCAGTAACCAGAATAATTCCGTGAGATAAACGCAGTAACTTTTGAATTTCACCAATAACAGAAGGGTGAAATCCAAGTTCATTAATATTTGGAATCTGAGAACTTTTCATCAACAGACGCATAACAACGCGCTCTCCATAAAAAGTAGGTAAAACAGAGACTCTAATATCTAAAGTTTCTCCTGCAATTTTAATCTGAGTTCGTCCATCTTGTGGTATTCTTTTTTCTGAAATATCAAGATTTGAAATAACCTTAATACGACTGACAATAAGATTAACAACTTTTCTATCTAAATCTGCATTTTTAACAAGCATACCATCAATGCGAAAACGCACTTCACCCCGTTTTTCTTGCACCTCTATATGAATATCAGAAGCTCTTTTTTTAACTGCCTGATAAAATAAAGCATTTACAAATTTAATAATAGGAGCAGACTCTTCACTCGTTAAAATATCTGAAGAGGTACGCAGAAAATCTGTTAAAGAGATCTCCTCTTCATCTTCCATCTCAGCAGAATCTTCTTGCATACTCTCCATAGTTTTATCTGTTCGCAGTTCTAAAAAGCGATTATAGAGCCTATCGTAAGAGTCCTCATCAAGCATATAAAGGGGGTACTTACTTGGAAGTTTTGTGTAGTAGTTACTAGCCTGTGCTAAGTATCGCTCACAAACAAAAGCACTCACTTCATCATTCAGTTTACTAAAAAGTAGGTAATTTTTAAGACTTAACTCAGTATGAAGTTCTTTAGGTTCATATGTATCTAAATCCAGATTATGGATGGTCTCAAGGTTTAACATCTGATTTAAGCTCCACTTTTTCTTCTTCTTTTAGTTTCTTAAATGCCTTTTTATCATAATTTTTTTGTAGCTTTGCGAGTAATCCTAAATCTTTTTGTAGTTTGGAGAGTTTTTCACTTTTATCTATCACATAAGGAGTGAGAATAACCACTAGGTTATCTTGTTCTTTAGTCTTTGCTTTTGATGAGAAGAGCCAGCTTCCAATCAAAGGAATATCACCAAGTAGAGGGACTTTACTTACAGAGTCTCTCTCATAATTTTTCACAAGCCCTCCAATAATAATACTCTCTCCATGTCGTAAAATTGCCTGTGTTTTTACCTCTTGTTTTGATGTTACAGGCTGTCCAGTCGCATTTTTAGAGCCATCATCAAGTATGTTTTCTAACACAACGCTTACATCTAAAGTCACTTTATCATTTGATGAAACACGCGGTTTTATAGTAAGTGTCAAACCAACATCTTCTCGTTTGTAACTACTTGTCAGTCCTGTGAGTCCAGTAGTTGATGTAACCGTCCCTGTTGAGACCGATATAGTTTTTCCTACATAGATGGAAGATTCTTTATTGTTTACACATAAAATAGAAGGATTTGAAATTGATTTTGATGCACCATTTGTCTCAAGAAAATCAACTGCCGCACCAAGTGCAAAACCTTGTGCAACACCACTGCCTACAAGTGAAGAGGCTAGTGCATTTCCTACAATACCCTGAACAGGAGCGCCACCAAAATTTGCAGCTAATGAGTAGAGTCCCTCAGCGCTCAGTGCAGCACCATCGAAACCATATTTAACACCTAGATTTGTGGCATTTTCCTTATTTATTTCAATAATTCTAGCCTGCACATAAACCTGGTACTTCTCTTTATCAAGCTCATCAATGATAAGTTTAATACCTTTAATAATAGTAGGATCACCAATAACAATCACTGCGTTTATCTCTTCACTCGCAGAGAGATTTGGCTTAAGACTTGGATCTGAAAAGACCTGTTTAGAGACAATGTCATTGAGACTTTTTAGTACAGCTTTTGCATCTGAATTTTTTAGTTCAAAAATTTCTACACTTTTATTGACACTCGATTCCACATCAAGTTTCTTAATAAGTTTTCCAAGCTTATTAACATTTTGCTCTTTACCTACCAAAATAATACCATTCGTATTGGCATCAAAAATCACCTTCACATTTTGTGAAACTACCTTCGTATTAAAAATTGATTTCGCTATATCACTAATCTTAGCTTGTAATTTTTTTGCATCTGTATGCTTAATTGGGAAAATTTTCACTACACGACTATTTTTAAGTTCTAAATCATGAATGACTTTTTTAACTGTCTGAATATTTTTTGGATAATCTGTAATAAGAAGTGTATTATTTTCTCTCATTGTCATCAATTTTGCAGTTTTAGAAATAAGATAGCGAATTTTTGCAGCAACTACATCTACATTTTCATTGTGTACTTTTATTGCCTGCGTTACCATCAAAGAACCTAAAGCATTTTTATAGCTTGAGATCACTTTTACATTATGTTTTGCTGCCTCTGTTGCACGAACAACTTCATAAATAGAGCCATTTTGTACTAGAGTGTACCCTTTTGACTCTAAAACAGCAATCAAAATTCCCATCAGTTCATCATCATATATTGGAGTTGTACTTACAAAATCTACCGTACCATTTATCTTATTATTTATTAAAATATTTTTATTTGTAATTTTAGAAATAAGCTTTATGAAATCATTGACAGCTAAATTAGAAAAGCTGACATTGACCTGTTCTCTTGCAAAAAGGCTTATGCTCAAAGCCACCATCAAAAAAGTTATTTTAATGAATTTCATATACTAATTCCTTCTCTTCATTATTTCTCAACACCACTAATTGCAGTGTATCTATTTTATTAATATCTTTATATAAATCAAACGCAGCCTTATAAGAGTTTAAATCTACATTATTTGCTCTAATTATAACATCTCCACGCTTGAGTCCCAAGCTATCCATTTTTGAACCTCTGCGTACTCTTGTCACTTCAAAGCCATTAATCTTATTGCCATTTTTTCTCTCCATAATAGAGATGTCTTTCCAAATCTGATCAGGATTTTTTTCATAATATCGAATATCTTGACGAGACACATCATGTACACCCTCGCTCTCTTGAACTCTCATAACAGTTGAGTGCACATTTGTTCTGCTCTTTTGATTTTTTATTTTCAGTACAAACTCTTTACCCGCTTTTGTAAAGAGTGCCCCACCCTTAAGTATTGATTTTAATTTATACCCAGAGTAGTTTTCTCCCACTGCTACTAATGAAGTTTTTTGAGGAGATGATTTAAGCGCTACGATGATAAAACCTTTTGTTTTGTTGCCGTACAATCCTTTTAAAATCATATTTGTAATGCCAATACTACTCTCTTGGAGTGCTTGAGAGTTTGTCACTGCATTTGAAGTTCCTACATTTGAGAGCATATTTTTAAAAGTCACCCTATGGTAAGGAGGATTAAAATTTACATTCTCTTTTAAGGAGACACCATCATCTGGCAAAAACCACCAAAGAGCAAGTGCAATAGACTTTGCCAACGCTAAAAGAACAAGTAGTTTGACAAATATACTTAAATAAGAGTTAGAAACTTTGGACATATTCATACTCCCCATTGGCTTGCTTTTTAAAATTGTATAAGGCTGATCTATATTTTCTTTGCATCAAAGAAGATGGCTTTAACTCTGCTGTGATTTTTCTCTCTTTTATATTTGCTTCGCCATGCAGAGTTCCAAAAGCACCCACTGCGTTTAGCGTTACATTAAGAGGATTAAGTATTGAGTATTTTATAGTGAGACTCTCTATTTTTGTAGGTAACATCGAAGCGACAGCAGTTGAGAGCTCAATATTATGCGCCTTTACTTCATTATAAACACCAAAAAGAGATATATCAACTTCTCCTATTTTAGCACTTTGAATTGACTCTACATACACATCAAGATGGCGTAACTCAAGAGAGAGACCTTTGTCTTTAACACTTTCATGCGCAATCACAACATGATACTTCTGCAACTGTTTTTCTGCAAAGAAGTAGATACTCTCTTTTGGCATAAAGTACATCAAAGCCACAATGAAAAATAGCATATATGCAAAAAATCTTACTATTTTTACCATTTTATCTCCAATTGCAAAGATGCTTTTTTATCACTTAGCTGCTTAATTTGCAACTCACTAACAATGTAATTACCATTCAAAATTTTACCAAGCAAAAAATTTAGTGAACGAATGTTCATATTTTTTGATGTCAGTAAAATGGAGGAGTTTGTCACCTTTTCAGTGATATTTGAAGCCCTTAATATAGAACTTCTCAATATTTTATTTATTGTTCTTTGCACTTTTGTTTTATTAAAATAGCTTGACTTTAGCCCTTTTATTTTATCTGCTAAAACAACTGTTTGATTATAAGAAGACTTTGTATCTACTAGTTCTTCTTTAGCTGCGTTTAGCTTCAACATTACAAAAGCCAAAAGAACAATAAGTAAAATAATTATATGTAAGGGGTTTACACGATTCATAATTTCACCTCCACATACCAGATATTGTTCTTATACTTCGCACTATAATTCAGACTTTTAGCTCTAAAATAAGTTTCAATATAACCCTCGTCACCTTTTTTTAGACCACTATAACGCAGTGTGACTTTTCTATTTTTATAGGCAATAAATTTCACTTTATGTGTAGGTTTTAGATGCATACCAAGCACAACTGCTAGAACTTTTCTTAACTGCATTTGTCTTTTATAGCTCTCTTCATAGCCCTTTAAAAGTGAACGGTTTTGCATCATGGTAGGTTTGAGCGCATATTTGTGAAATATATTATCTCGCTGCGTTTGAAGTTTATCTATTTTATTGAGAGTAATAATATATTCAGTTGCAACAAGCAGTAACAGCACTACAAAAAGAGCCACTATAGTATAGAGGCTCTTTTCATTAAGAATATGCCCAAATTGTTTGAGTGTAATTCTATGTTTTGAGAGTTTTATCTCTGTGACATCAAGCATATTTTGTGCAGCAGTAAACTTTGCAGGTAAAAGAATAACTATATCATCTTTGACAAGTATCACTTCACTTTCATCTATTTTTTTTGCCTCTTCTAAATGCAAAAACTCATTTTGAGCAAAATAGACGCCATTAATTTTTGAAGCTGGTACTCCTTTTTGTGCCAACAGATCTAAAATATATTTATCTTCATAAGCAAAAATAAAATACTCATCACCAAATTTATAGGCTTCATAGCTGTATCTTCCATCAGGAAGCATATCTTCAAAGAGTGATTCTAACAGCGGCTTCACTTCACGCAGGGATTGGAGAGGTAAAGAAACTTTTTTTACCCAGTATAAAGAGGGTGATAAAATAACATTGACACTACTCTCAATATGAAAATCAGCAGAGTTACTATCTACAAAAACTGTATCGACCTGCCTTTTAAACTTCCAGAACAAAATTGGACCCCTTTTTTGATTCTAAATTATACTCAAAACTTATTAGAGCTTTCTCATTATCTTTCATAATTATAATTTCAACTGCAATAAAAGGCTCATAATAACTAATATTTTGATGAAATCGCATCAAAGAGAGATTTTCATCCGCGCTGAGTCCCAAGTCATTTGTATTTGCATAATAGCCTGCGTTTGCACTAAGCGTCTCTGCCCTTTGTTTATCACATCCTAAAATCATCTCCCAAGCTATGGGCTTAATATGGTTTAAATCCATTTTATAGTTTGTCGCATTACTCTCTGCACTTGTATAAAAAACCTCTGTAGGCATAATATTTTTAAGACTCTGCTCGTGAAATGTCTCTGTATAAAATTTATCTGCAACCTCAAGCTGTTTTTTTGAAGCAATATAATTTCTAAAAAGATTAGGTCTATTAGTAAAAATATCACTCTTATATGAGCCATCCTCTTTTATGCCGCCCATCATATCATCAAGTATATTCAGGTAGTCCGCATTGACTCCTTTTGCAGATAAAAAGGCTAAAAAAGCATCTCGCTTTTCTTTCGTATTGAAAATCTCTGGACTTATTTTGTCTCTTGCACTACTAATTTTTATAATAACATTGACACCATTACTGCTTAGTGGAATAAGTGAAGCTTCAGAGAGAAAAAGTGAAAGGGTATCAGCAGAGTTTATGCTTGTAATTTGTGGTGTCTTGCGTAACATTGTTAAAAAGTCTGCCAAGACACTCCTCGTTTGAATAAGAAACTGCTCCTGATTTACACTTTGAGCACCCTCTTTTACATACTTAAGCCCAAGCCCTATGCTAATACTTAATGCCATCACAAAAAAGAGCGTAATCATCAATGCAATTGCATTTTTCATCTTTTTTCTCATTCGCATTAATGAATACTCATAGAAAAAATAGGCAGAAGCATAGCTGCAACGATGAAGCCAATACTACCACCAACAATAAGCATAAGTGCAGGCTCAAGCAGGGTTAGAAGTGTTGCTATTTTATCACGATTTTCTTCAAAATAGAGTTCAGAGACATTGGTTAAAACATTTTCAACTTCAGAAGTTTCCTCTCCAAGAGCAATAGACTGAATAAAAGCATAATCAATCTTTGTACTAGATTCATTTAAAGCTTTTGAGAGAAGTTTTCCCTCTACCACTTTTTTAGATGCATCAACAAAAAGCTCTTTAAGTACAAGATTATTTAAAATATTTGCACTTAAATTAACTGTTTGCACAAAAGGAACACCAGAGCGTGTAAGCAAAGAGGCGATGTATGAAAAACGTGCCAACTCACTCTTTTGAATTATACCTCCAAAAAGCGGTAGCTTGAGTAAAAGTTTATCGACTCTGTAAGCGAACTTATAGCTGCGTTTGACCATAAATATAAACGCAGCCACAAATACAAATAGAGTTGTAAGAATTAAAGTAAAATTATTTTTAAAAAAGTCACCCATTGCAATAACCACAATAGTAGGCGTAGGAAGTGTTTGGTGCATACTTTTAAAAATACCTGTAATTTGAGGAACAACAAAAGTCAGCATAAAGGCTATCATCAAAAGAGAGACAACAATCATAAAAGATGGGTAAGCAAACGCAGACTTTATCTCTTTGTTTATTTTGTCTTGTTCTTTTAAAAAGCGTGAGAGTTCCATCAAAACTTCATCTAAAAGACCGCCATTTTCACTTACCTTTATGGACTCTTTAAAAAAAAGAGGCAGTTCCACTACATTTTGCTCCTCTAATGCAGAGTAAAAATCTTTTCCCTCATCAAGGTAAGTGCTTACGGTGGTTATAAAAAGTCTGATTTTTTTATTTTTTTCATAATGAGACTCTATTACTTTAAGTGCTGATACTATGGTGATTCCAGAACGGATATACATTGAGAGTTCACGAGAGAGTACAGAGAGTTCTTGTGGTGAAATTTTATACTTTCTACTAAACTCTAACTTATCAAAAAAAGAGGGTGTCTCTTCATCTATACTTTTATACAGAATGTTTTTCGCTTTGAGTTTTGCTTTTGCCTCAGCTAAAGATTGTGCTTCTATCTTATCTTTAATCTTTTTGCCATTAGCGTCGATGCCTACAAATCTAAATATCATCGAAGCACCGCGTTTGCTAAATTTTCTTTGGCATCTTGTGCGGCTTGCATAGAGTCATAGACAGGTGTATCTTGCAAATATGTTGCCATGTCATAAAATTTATTTTTATACTCTATTAACACCTGATCACCTATTTTATTGTTGTCGAGCGTGTATGAAAAGCAGACACTCTCTTCTACCCCATCTGCATTGAAAAATGGTTCTGGCTCTTTTTGAATAAAGCCGTAACTGCTATCGTATCTGTAAGTTTTTACACTATCATCCAAAAATCCATCTATGCTCTTTGTTTTGTTACCATCTAAGTACACAGAACATGTAGAGCAGTCATCAAGACATAAAAGCCTAGCACTTTTGGCATACTTCAAAGAGCCTAAATACTCTTTGAGATTATCTAAACGCAGCTTTTTACTTGTATCGCTTAAGCGTGAAAAGTTACTAATGGCAAGGGTGTAAATAACTCCCATAATAACTATGACAATCATTAACTCTATAAGAGTGAAAGCGCTGCGTTTCAAGCCTATTTACATCCACTCATTTTGATGTCTGCTGCCTCTTTTTTACCACCCTCTTTACCATCTGCACCAAGAGAAATAAGCTCTACATGACCATCATCATTGATGTAAATAAATGGATGTCCCCATGAATCTTTTGGAAGTTTAGAGTCTTTAAAATAGCCACTACTTGAATAGTTTGGATACTTTTGTGGATCAGGATTTTTTACTAAGGCCTCTAACCCCTCTTCAGTTGATGGATAAACGCTATTGTTAATTTTAAACATATCAAGTGCACCATCATAAATGCTCTTCATCTGCACACAAACAAGGTTGCGTTTAGCCTCTTCACCCTTACCTGTAAGACTTGGCATAACCATAGCAGCTAAAAGACCAAGTATAACAATGACAATCATTAACTCAATTAAAGTAAAACCTCTTCTCATATTTCTTTGCATTAAAATTACCTTTGCGTATTTATTTATATATTATAGTGAAAAAGGATTACATTATCAATGCAAGAATAGAAAAGTTAAAATTTGAAGGGATAAAAAGTAAAGGGATGACAATAGCAATCAAGAAGATAGGAAGACAGAGGGTCTCCTACCTTAATTGTATAACTAGCAATATCAGAAGTTTGAAGATGCTAATAACTACTATTTAGAGTGTATTATAATAATTCTCTGCATCTACTTCATTTACATATACATGAACTACATCACCATCATTTTTATTTACAAGTTTTAAATAATTCTCAACTGGTTGCACAGTATAAGGATCAGGATTTTTTTCATCAGAATGATGTATAATTAATGTATTACCTGAAACTTCTATAGTCTCTGTTCCAGAAGATTTCTCATTACCTTTTAAATCTTCATATGTCCAAGAGTTACCATTTTCTGCAATAACAATTTTACTCATCCACGCTCCACCATTATCTTCACCTACGGCATAGAGTGTTTTCCCAGAAATCCTACTCTTCAAATTTTCCATCACTTTGGCAGAAAGAGCTTTATAATACTTCTCAGCGTCAGCTTGGGAACTGTATAATCTATGTACTATACTATCGGTTCCATAATCTTGACCTAAAATATATCCATTTTTTTGAGTAAATATAGTATATCCACCATCTGTTCCTATTGCAACTTTGTCTCCATTGTATGTAATAGAATCACTATATGTTGGGGCTTGACTATCTAAATTATATTTTTTAAATTGTGTTCCATCTGAAGATACAACAAATTTAAAAATCTCAATTGAACCATCTTCTGAATCTACAATATAGAAAGTCTTACCTGCTAACAGATCTTTAACAACACTCCCTTGTGTTGATTTAAGATGTTGTTGGGCTTCTTCTATTGTTTTAACCTTACCTTTAAAATCATGATCTCCCTGCTTCACTTGATCAACAACAACTTGTAAATCAGTCGTATCTTTTGGTACAGCTTTTGTTATGTCCTTATTTTTAATTGCATTTGTAAGAATCTCGAGAACTTTATCTGTAATTTGAATACCATTAGAAGCATTACCATCAACATCAATAGATTGTAAAAATCTTGCTACTGTTACATTATTTTCAACTATTTTTGCTTGATTTGTCAAATCAGCAGCTGACACTGTTTTCAAAGGAATACCCGCAGCTGTAAATGTACAATCTTTTCCTTTCTCAAAAGTAAAAGCTCCTGCTGCATCTGTCGTACCTGTTTTTGAACCACAAGTGTAATTAACACCAGCAACAGCACTATCAACATAGTACCCTGTTCCTGTTGTTGCTGCTTGCTCATTATTATTACTAGAACCACCACACCCTGTAAGAAGTAAAAGAGAACTCGCTATGATGCTTATTGCTAAAATACTTTTTTTCATCTTATTTCCTTATATTAATCTGAAATTATTTTATAATAAATGAGATTAATAATATATAAAAGAACAAAATGAATTATTTTAGATTTTCAATGCACTCTGAGAAAGTTTTGCCCATGAGGAATTTTTATCTGCTGCTATAGATGCTTCGTATGCTTTTTTTGCCTCTTCATCTCTCCAGAGATTACTGAGTACATTTCCTAAAAGATACTTTTGTCTTGCCCGATTTGCTGCGTTTAGCTCTCTTTTATCGAGTGATTTTATTACCTCATACGCTTTATTGTACTCCTCTTTGCTCATATATGCTTGATACAAAGTAAATTCTACAAAAGGGGTTTGTGGGTAAGAGTTAGATTTTTTTTGTATCTGCATAATTTTACTTGCGTATTTTATTATAATACTATTATCATGCATAGCATCCCCAACATTTATCATTGCAACATATCTATCTATATCTTTATAACTCCATCCAAAAATCTTCTCAATTTTTAGCATACTTTTAATCATACCATCTCTATTTTCAAGTCTCTGGTATGTATCAAATAAAATTCTATATACATCGAGATATGGCGATGTTTTGTCATTTACTATAAGTGTTATTAAATCTTTTGCCGCATCTATTACGTCAGTATAATTTCCAGTGGCAAAGGCAACTTTTATATATCTATAGAGCCATTTTTTTCTTGCTTTAACACTTTTTACTTTTAAATTTTTAATTGCTATAGTTTTAGAGAGTGAAAAATCACCCCCTTTCATAGCACATGCATATACACCATCATCCCATTTGTCTGAAAGCGTTATATTGTACTCTTGAGATATAGTGAGTACTTCCATGCAGTCTTTTTTTTCTAAAGCACGTTTCATATTTCCAGTTGCAGCTTCTTTTATAAGAGAGACAATGCCCTTGTAACTATCTTCATCAAGTTTTAAAAGCGCATTTTTAAGTGCTAGTACTTTTGAATATTTCTTCTCTTTTAACAAAAGTTTTGCTTTTTCGTAGAGTGCTTTTTCTCCTATTGTCTCATTTTTATACTCTTGTATTAGCCTGTTATATTCGCTTAATCTTGCACTTGCATTTAAATCTGAGACATCGAAAAAGAGCTCATTTTTAACATTTTCAACTATGTCAATATAATCTCCATCTGGAAATTTTTTCATATATTCATTTATAGCTTTAAGAGCTGCTTTTTTATCTTCTGTTTTAGCAAGCCATAGTGCTTTGTCTTTTAACAACTCTTCATACGCATCATAACTAGCATTAATACCTTTTAAAAGAGCAGCAGCTATAGCTGCTGCTGTTTTGTAGTCACCCATGTCCGCAAAGCTATTCATCATTTTTTGTGAAGCCTTCAAATCTTGGGCAAAAAAGCTTGGTTTAGCCTCTACTATTTTCATTGCATATTGCGCTGCTTCTTTTTTTGAACTACTCAATAAAATGTTTGCCAAACGAAACGCAGCAGTCGCAGCGACTTCTAAACTTTGTGTCTTACTAAGTGCTTTAGCATAATATTTTTGGGCCTCTTTATTTGCTCCATTATCTACAAGCATATCACCTTTATAAATATAACCCCATTGTGCAAACACACTCTGAGTATGCTCACTAAAGAGTCTGTCAAAAAAGTAATCAGCATCTGTTGATTGTGAAAGTTTTGCATAACTTTTAGCAATTAAGGAGAGCACTTCTGCAACGTTATCACTTGAAGAGTATTCTCTTAAAAAAGTTTTTGAAGAAGAGATAAGATCTTCCCAATTTTTTAGTTTGTTATATACTTTAATTTTATAGTATAGTAGTTCAGCTTTAAAAAGTGTGTTTGGATATGAATTTAAAACATCATCTATACTATCTAAACAATCATCATACTGCTGCTGTTTATAGAGTTTTTTAACATTTAAATACTCTTTTACATCTTCTACTTTTTTTATATATACTGGATTACCTTGCAGATCTAAACTTCCAACATAAGGAAGCTTGTCTTTGTTAAGGTAAAATGGAAAATCAAGTGCAATGTCAGATTGCTCTTTCTCCTTTTTTAATAATGGCATTTTTTTCTTATACCCAAGTAAAGTCCAACTTTTAGCACTACTTGCCTCAGCACTAAATACCGTAGTATCTTTAGTAAGATCAAATATATTTGAAAATAATTTTAATTTATAAATTGGCTTTATAATAATAAAAAAAGTATCTTTTTTAAGCATCGTGCTCACTCTAAAAAAATCATTCTGAAAATTTTTAATATTTTGTGAAGGTTTTTTTGAGAATGCGCATACTACTTTTGTAGTAATATCAAAATCATTTTTTATTGCTTGACAAGAAAAAGGAGTTGCTGCATTAAGATGGAGCGTAGAGTATTTTATAAAGTCATCTTTTGCACTATCAACTGATATTTCTAATGCAAAAGAGGGAACACAAAGAGAGATAAAGAGTATCCATTTTAACAAATTCCCTCTCCCTCTGTATCTAATTTTAAAGTCTAGTATCCGCTTTTATATACAAACGCAGTAATAAACTCTAAAAGAGGATTTATTGCAACAAAAGCAAATATAGTTGCTACAGCAGCAATTCCAATAATTGTACGAAGCGCTAAAGTGGCATTTGCAACATAAAGTTCACCATTAACACCAACAACAGGTTCTTTCATAAACATATAAACAATTAGTTTCAAATAATAATACCCAGCAATAGCAGAGTTTAGGGCCATAATAAGAGCAAGAACGGTATATCCACTTGTAACAGCTGAACTAATCATATAAAGTTTACCCCAAAAGAGTGCAAATGGAGGCACACCTGCCAAACTTAACATAAACAGACCCATAATAAGTGCTGCAACAGGTGAAGTTTTAATCATACCTGCAAATTTATCATAACTATGATCTGAAGACTGTCCATCAAGTAAATGTTTTTGGCGAGAAATCCATAGCATAGAGAATGAACCTAGATTTGTAAAACTAAATAAAATCCAATATAAGAACAGAGCACTATTAGCTTGTGTAGTTCCAATAAGTACAGCAGCCATTACAAAACCTGCATGAGAAATAGAACTATATGCAAGCATACGTTTTACATCAGTTTGCACAAGTGCCCACATATTTGAAGCTGTCATCGTAATTACGACAAAAGCATATAAGACAACTTCAAGCCATACAATATGACTATGAATTAAAAATTCAAAAAATCTCATAGCAACCACAAAGCCTGCAATTTTAGGAACGATAGACATATACCCTGCCATTGCCGCAGAAGCACCTTCATAAACATCTGGTGCCCATGTATGAAAAGGTATAAGTGAAAGTTTGAAAGCAAACGCAGCTAACATAAACGCAACACCAATAAGAACATATCCAATATCAGAGTATCCATTTGAAGCTAAAACTAAAGCAATTTTATTTATCTCTACTGAACCAGTAAGAGCATATAAAATCATAGCACCAAAAGCGAAAAAGCCTGCTGCTAGTGCACCCATAGTAAAGTACTTAATAGCCGCTTCAAAAGATTTGTCACGGTTATGCATAGCTATTAAAGTATATAATGCTAATGATGCAGTCTCAAGACCAACAAACACTAAAATAATATTATCAGTAGCTACCATAAACTGAAAGCCTGCAATCATAAATAAAAAGAGTGCAAAAAATTCAGGATATGAAAATTCATGAAAACGTTTATGCGTTAACGATAAAGGAATAAACAGCATCGAAGCACCAACAATTATAAATTGTCCAAGAAGTGCTAAACCATCTATAAGCACTACATCAAACATACCTAATATTGTGCCATTTTGAGAAAAGAGACCTGCACCATTTAACAAGGAAAAGAAATCCATTACTAAAAATAGTAAACTAAGTACAACATAAAGAGATTTATCTAAACCACCCTTCACTACATCAATTACTAAAATCAGCAAAGCGCCTATAATAGGGATAAGCATGGGGGTAAGAGTCATAACATTTAATGACTCAAAAGGAATATTTACTGGCGCTAACATTAGTTCACCTCCTCAATAATTGTCTCTTTCATCAGTGAAACTCTTGGTTTAGTTAAATCAGGAATTCTCTCTTTAGCCAATTCAGTTGTTGCTTTAGCATGCATCAATTTAATAATTGATGTAACAGAATTATTTATTGGTCCTAGAACCGGTTTTGGATAAACACCTAACCAGATAGCAACTATTACCAATGGAATAAGACCAAAAAGCTCTTTTTTATTTATATCAGGTAAATTTTTATTTGCCTCATTTGTAACTTCACCAAAGAAAGCTTTTTTATATGCAGCAAGCATATAAATAGCACCAACGATGATACCTGTACCAGCGAGAAGTGTTAATATATGAGATTGTTGGTAGAATCCAAGAAGACTTAAAAATTCACCAACAAAGTTAATTGTCAAAGGTAAACCAACAGAAGCCATCATCATAATACCGAAGATAGTAGCATATCTAGGCATAACATGTGCTAAACCACCAAACTCACTCATAAGTTTTGTATGACGTCTATCATAAATAACACCAACAAGCATAAAGAGTCCACCTGCTACAACTCCGTGACCTAACATCAAAAAGATAGAACCAGAAACACCCTCTACATTTAAAGCAAAAGTACCAAGTATGATAATACCCATATGTGAAATAGATGAATATGCAACAACTTGTTTAATATCCTTTTGAGCATAAGCAACCATAGCCGTGTAAATAACCATTATGATTGCCAAAATTGCGATTGGAATCATAAAGTATGCAGCAGCATCTGGAAAGAGTGGTAATGAAAATCTAACAAATGCATATGTACCCATTTTGAGTAAAATTGCCGCAAGAATTACAGAACCAATAGTAGGTGCTTGACCATGTGCATATGGCAACCAAGTATGAAATGGAAACATTGGTACCTTAATAGCAAAACCAATAAAGAAAGCAACAAACAACCACAATTGAAAATTTTCAGGCAGAACCAATCTATACCAATCTAAGATAGAGAAACTCCAAACACCTGCCGCTTGATAGTAAAAATATGCCATAAAGAGCATACCAACAAGCATAACTAGCGAACCAGCAAATGTATATAAGAAGAATTTAATTGAAGCATATATTCTAAGAGGTCCACCCCATGCACCAATGATATAAAGCATTGGTACAAGTGAAAGTTCCCAGAATGTATAAAATACGATTGCATCAAGTGCAGCAAATACACCAGCCATAGTCATCTGCAAAAATAGCAGCGTAATAATCATATATTTAATTTTTGGAGTATCTGTTAAACTAGCTATACCTAAAAATGTAAAGAATGCTGATAAAATAATAATGAATAGAGAAATTCCATCTACACCTAAAGTATAGTTAATACCAAATGCTGGGATTAAAGGAATGTTTTCCATAAATTGCATTCCAGAAACACTATTATCAAAAGCATACCATAACACTAAAGACAAAACAAATTCAACGAGAGCAACTGCAATACCATAAGTACGCATACTCTCCTTTTGAATCATGAAACCAAATACAGCTGCCAGAGCTGGAAAGAATATCAATATCGATAAAATATGATCTAACATATACTAAACTCCTAAACCTGATAAGATAGCTAAAATCTCATCAGAATATCTTGCTGTAAGTCCAAAAATTACAGCTAATGACAGTAAGCCTACAAGACCTGCTACCATCCATTTCAGCATAGTAGATAAGTTACCACTTTGCATATCTCTTGTTTTTTCACCAGTACCATAAATAATGCCAGCGATGCCATCTACAGTTGCATCTACAACTTTAAGGTCAACTTTTGTCCAGAATATTTCTGAAAGTTCTCTATACGGTTTTACTATATACTCTTCATAAGCATAAGGAATATAATATTGATTAATCAATAATTTATAAGCAAATGAATTTTCCATTTTAGATGTACCATCTGGAACTTTTACTCTTGAATTTGCATATTTTCTATATGCATAAAGAATTGCTAAGCCAACAAATAGTTGTGTTCCAACTAACATAATTAATGCAGTCCCATGTGCAATATGATACTCATGTGCATTTAATGCCTCTTCAACCATATCAAAGAAAGGTGTTTGAAGAATTCCAGCTGCAATAGCAACAAGAAGCAATGGGCTCATAGCCCATAGCATAAATCTATACGCTTCATGTGGATGTATGCCAAAAAGTTTATAACGCTCTTCACCATGGAAAATTAAAGCAACAAGTCTAAATGAATAGAATGCTGTTAAACCTGCAGTAAAAAGTAAAACACCATAAATTACCATGTGATTTCCAGAATATGCCGCTTCAAGAATTGTATCTTTAGAAAAGAAACCTGCAAAAGGAATAACACCTGCCAATGCAAGTGAACCAATCACCATCATAATCCAAGTCCACTTCATCACTTTTTTCAGTCCACCCATCTTAAATGGATCAAGTTCATCATGCATTGCATGCATAACATTACCTGCACCTAAGAATAACAATGCTTTAAAACCAGCATGTGCCATTAAGTGGAAAAGTGCAACCCAGTAAGCACCAAGACCAGCTGCTGCAAACATATATCCTAGCTGTGAAAGTGTAGAGTAGGCAATAATTCGCTTCATATCACGATTTACAAGTGCCATAGATGCAGCAAAAATTGCTACAAATGTACCAAGACTTGCAATAAATAGACCAACATGAGGGATTAAACTATAAAGCTCATGAGAACGAATTACAAGATAAACACCTGCAGTTACCATTGTAGCTGCGTGAATCAATGCTGAAACTGGTGTAGGACCTTCCATTGCATCTGCAAGCCAAGTATGGAGTGGAAATTGTGCTGATTTACCCATAGCACCGATGAAGAGAAAAATTCCAATCCAAGTAAGTGTAGCAGTCGGTAATTGATGAAATGCTGCAAAAGCACCATCATATTGGAGTGTTCCTGTATTCCAATAAATAAGGAATAGTCCAATAAGCATTCCAAGGTCAGCAATACGGTTCATAATAAATGCTTCATTCGCTGCCCATGTAGCACTCTCTTTGTGAAACCAGAAGCCAATAAGACCCCAAGAACAGAGACCAACACCTTCCCAACCAATGAAGAGACCAGCATAATTGTCACTCATTACTAGAATCATCATTGAAAATACGAATGCCGAGAGCCAAGCAAAAAATCTATTAAATCCTCTGTCGTGATCCATATATCCAATCGCATAAACATGTACAACGGATGAGACTAAAGTAACAACCATCATCATAGTAACAGAAATTTGATCTACCATAAATCCAAACGGAATATAAAGACCACCTGTTTGCATCCATGTCATCATAGTCACATGAATCGGTTCGCCAGTCTCTAATATATGTGTTAAGAGTACAGTACTACTTATAAATGAAGTTATAATCAATAGACTCGCAACTATACCTGTAAAAAGTTTCTTTGGTGTCGCTGTAAAAAGAGCTGAAAACAAAGAACTTACTAAAGGTGCGAAAAGAGCTATATATAAATATTTTTCCATTCTTTATCCTTTCATTGTTGTAAGTGCATCTAAATCAATTGAACCATGGCGTTTATACCATACTATCAATAGACCGAGTCCAACTGCAACTTCAGAAGCAGCAACAGCAATAATGAAAAACGCAAACATTTGTCCCGTCATATCACCATAATAGTGTGAAATTGCGGCAAAAGCTATATTTACTGCGTTTAATAAAATTTCAGTTGCAAAAAACAGTAAAAGCAGGTTTTTTCTACGCATTACACCTACTAAACCAATTGCAAATAAAATTGTAGATAAAACAAGATAGTGGTTTAAACCTATTTCCATCATGAAAGCACCTTTTTATTTTTTTCTATTTCAAGTTCAGCATCATTTGTCAATGTAATTGAACGATCCATTTTCTTACCAGCAAGTACAATACCTGCTACCATTGCTACTAAAAGCATCACTGCTGCTAGTTCAAATGGAACAAGGTACTTTGTAAAAAGAACTAAACCAACATTTTGAGTATTACCCATGCTATCAATTGCAGGATAGAATGCAACAATATTATCAGACACCATCGGCGCAGCTACAATAAGAACAACCAATACAGCCGCTAATGTAGATAAACCAGTAATAATAAATTTATTACCTTGTTTCTCTTTTACACTACGAGTTGTATCAAAGAACATCATACCAAACGCATATAGAGCCATCACAGCACCAGTATAAACGATTATTTGAATCGCACCTAAAAAATCAGCACCTAGAATAAAGAAAAATGCCGATATAAAAATCATCCCTGCTGCTAACGCAGTTAATGCATATAACGCCTGAGATGTTGTTACCGTAATAATAAACATCGTAATCGTTAAAAATGCAAACAAGTAAAACGCTACCGCTTCAAACATAATCAAAACTCCTTAATATGCTAGAGGTGTCTTTTTAACACGCTCGTCTTCATGTGGTGTGATAGAACCAAAACCTTCAAATTCCAACTGTTTTCCAGCTTTCATTGTATCTATTGGTGTTAACATATCTTCATATAAAATAAAGTGTTCCCTTTGGTCTGACGCATTTTCATACTCTCCACCATGTGTAATAGCAAGTTCAGGGCAAACTTCAGCACAATATCCACAAAAAATACAACGCCCAAGATTGATCGTATATTCAGAGACCTCTTTACGAGAATTCTCATCTATTTTTGTATCTATACGAATACAATCAGATATACAAATCTTTTCACAGAGTCCACAACCAATACATCTTTCAGTATCACTTTCCCATAAACGTTTCATCTGATGTACAGCACGATAACGAGGGCCAATAGGCATTTTCTCTTGAGGGTACTGAACAGTATGAATATCAAAACGAATCATCTCTCTCATAACTACCCAAAGACCGACAAAAAGCTCGCCTCTGAAACTTCTCTTTACTACACGCTTAAACTTACCCCAACCATCAGTAGGATAATCTTCAATATCAACTAAAAAGTAGCCATTATCAGCTACATTTCTATCATTAAATGCTTCCATTTTCATTCATTATCCCCTTAAAACATCATCACAAAGCCAGTGATAACTACATTTATCACTGCTATTGGCATAAGCACTTTCCAACACAACCACATAAGTTGATCTGGTCTTACATCTGGCCACGCAGCTCTTGTCCATAAAAAGAAGAAAAAGAAAAATGCAACTTTTGCAAGTAATCCCATCGCACCAAGAAATGAACCATCACCAAAACCACCTAAAAAGATAAGAGGAATAACAAATGAGATAAAAAACATATTTGCATACTCACCAATGAAGAAAAGTCCCCATCTCATACCAGAATACTCAGTACCAAAACCATCAATAATCTCATGATCATTCGCAATTAAATGAAATGGTGTACGACCAGTTTCAGCAAATGCTGAAATCCAAAAGAGTATAAACGCAACAGGCTGAGACCATACTATCCAATGAGAAATACCACCAACTTGATAATTGTTAAAATCAACTAATGAAAGAGATCCAACCATCATAATAGGTGCAAGTATTGCTAAACCACTAACAACTTCATACGAAATAAATACAGCGGCAGTACGCGCAGCTGAGAGTAGTGAAAATTTATTTGCAGATGCCATACCACCTAGCATAGGACCATAGAGTCCAACCGCCATCATTCCTAGAATATAGAGTATACCAATGTTAACATCAGCAACAATTGGATGTACTGTATAACCAAAAATCGTAAATTGTGGAAAAAATGGAATCGCAGCAGCTGCCATAAACGCAGTAGCAGCAGTAATAACTGGCGCTATTTTAAATATTGGAGCAACAACATTTGTTGGAACAATATCCTCTTTTGTAAAAAGTTTTACACCATCAGCAGCAACTTGCAAGAGTCCATAAGGACCAACATACATTGGCCCTAAACGGCGTTGCATAAATGCCAAAATTTTACGCTCAAAATATGTACCAATACCAGCTAATGCTGAAAATATAAGTAAGATTACAACGACTTTAATTATCGTTTCAATTAGATATGCTGTATCCATATATTACACCTTTTCTATCGAAGCTGCACTAAAACGGTAACCGTCAAAGAGAACCTCTGAATTTAAATTTTTGTCAAATGTTGGTAAAACTACAATTGAACCTGCAATTTTATTATCACTCACCACGTTTGCTGTAAGTTCCCCACTTGCAGTTTTCACTTTTACACGGTCACCTTCATTGAAATCAGAGCTAGATAAATACTCTTCACTCATATAAACACCACTCTTCTCATCAAGATTAGTAGTCTTTTGTGTAAACGCTGTAAACTGTCTTACAGGATTAGCTAGATAGATTATACAATCTTCAAGCTTATCATCGCTGAATTTTTCAACACTTTCATCATCATCGGTTGTAACTGCTACATTTTCTAACACATAACCGCGAACTTCTGTCCCATCATTCTCATAATGATTTGGAAGTGTATCAAACGCTTGCGCTTTAAATCCAACAGTAGTTGGAAGTTTCACAGTGTAGTCAATCACATTTTTCGCATCAAATCCAAGTGCATTTGCAATATCATTAAGCTCATATCCATTGTAGCCAATAGCTGCGTTTGTAGGATTTACACGCTTGTTAATACTTGTCAATGTCCCCTCTTGTTGGTTGATTGCTGGCATATCTAAATCACCATCACCAAGTCCAGAGAGTACAAAATCACCATCTGTATTATATGCAACAGTGTAATCTCCTCTTTCATCATCGAGCTCACAAATAAGTGAAACACCAAGAGTGTTTGTAAGTGCAGGAATCATCACAAGTTCAAATTTAGAGTATTTCTCAACTAGAGCAACAAGACGCGCTAAGTTTCTAGCATTTGGATGTTTATATAAATCTGGACCGACCATAAGGGCAAAAGTCTCTTTTTTCTTAAGGTTTTTCTCTAAAGTTTCCATAAATTTATCATCAGCACCTAAAATTTCAAGGAGTTTGTTATTATCTACTACAACTTCTTTAGATACTTTTTTAGGAACCATTTTAGATTTTTCTACTTCTACTTCTTCCTCTTCACCTGTCTCTTCATTCACTTTTTTCTCAATAACTTTCTCTATGACTTTTTCTTTAATAGTCTCAGTTACAGTGACTGTTTTTTCAGAGTGAAATGATGCAAGATACTTAACAATATCTTTTGGTAACTTCTCTTTATCGCCAAAGAGATCAAGCACCAAATACAGAGCTGCCTCTTCTTGAAGTGGAGCATGAGTAACAGTCATTATTGACTTACCAAGACCTTCAATAATAGGATCTTTCACAGGATGAAAATAGAGCCCAGCACCTTTACTTACTGTAAGTGAGTTATTGAGTGCATATCTTGCGTTTGGATTATCAGTTTTGAGCGCTGACCCAACAGAGACTATAAAGTTTGTAGTATGTACTTTTTCTAAATCGCTGCCATAAAGTTTCGTACCACTAATTTTACTATACTCATTTAAAAATGTTTGGAATGCTTTTGCTTCACTGTTTACAAGTTTGTATCCAAACTTCTCTTTCATTGCTTGAAGCAAATATGCCTCTTCATTTGTAATAGTAGAAGTAAACGCAATAGTGTCTGCTTTTTTAAATGCAGCCACAGCAGCATCAAACGCAGCTTCATCTTTTGTAGCATCTGCATTTTGATAATCAAATCCATAACGTCCAGCCCCACAAAGTGAAACATAGTTCCACTCATTCATCACACGGTAAATCTTATCTTCAGGATTATCAATACTTCCATGTTTTACATCATAAGAGAGTTGGCATCCAGCAGAACAGTGACCACAAGTTGCTGGAATTTGATTGAGTTCCCATGCATTTGATGTGTACATAAAGTGTGTATCTACAAGCGCTCCAACAGGACAAACTGAAGCACACTCACCACAAGAAGTACAATCAAGAACATCTGTTCCATTTGTAAGTCCAATGACAGACTTGTTAAGCTTATTCCACATTGCGTATGCATCTTTTGGCATTTCAGCTTTATAGTCCGCATTTAAAGCATCTGCTCCACGAGGAATAGTTTTTAAAGAGTTGTCACCTATCATATCTTTACAAGCAGTTACACAACGCTCACATACAATACAAAGACCCGGATCATAATGTAAATGTCCCCAGTCATGAGAACTTCTATCTACATCTTTAATCGCATAGTTTTGAGAATCAACACCCATAAGGAGTGTATAGTTTTGTAACTCACACTCACCTGATTGATCACAAACACCACACTGAAGTGGATGATTGACATCATAAACTTCCATAATAGCACGACGCTCTTTTTCAATATTTTCTGTGGTCGTTGTGATATTCATTCCATCTTTTGCCTTAGCATTACAAGCATATACCTGCTTCCCATCTGCTTCAACTAAACAGATACGACATGCCAAAGTTGGACTACATCTTGTTAAATAACATATTGCAGGAATAAAAATATCATTTGCACGGGCTGCGTTTAATAAAAACTCACCCTCTTGCGTTTGAACCTCTTTTCCATCAATATTTATAGTAATCTTACTCATTATACTACTCTCACTATTTTGGATTTTTCAAATCTATATTGACTAAAATCTGCTGTCATATCAAAGCTTGGATTTAGCGCTATAGTTCCTTTTAATTCATCATCTTGTTTAAAGAGACGCTTTATGGTTTTTGAAGCAAAACGAATCTCTACTTCGTCACCGTCAGATATTCGAGCCGCTGCAGCAAACTGTGCAGAACCTCTTAAAGTGGTATCTTTTTCTAACTGTTTCGTTTTATTTGTAAACTGGTTAAATTGTAAAACAGGGTTACAGTGATAAATTACGGTACCATTAAACTCTGGCAACTCTGCAACCTCTTCTATTTTACCATCACCCTCGCAAGTAACTTCATCTAAAAGATACCCTCTTACGTCTTCACCGTAAACACTATAAAAGTTTTCAAGTGCATCAAACGCAACTGCTTTAAAACCTTTTGCTGTTGACAACTCTTTTGTATACTCAATCGTATTCTCTTTTTGCATACCTAAAGCATTTGCTAAATCATTTAAATTATACCCATCAAAAGCTAAAGCAACATTAAGTGGGAGAACTTGATTATCAACATTTACCACGCTACCTTCTACTTGGTTAAGTGCAGGCATAGCTAAATCAGCCTCTTTTAGAGATGAGAGTACAAAGTCACCTGCTGCGTTATAACCAACAACATCTGCTATATTTTCATCACGATCAAGTTCACAAAGAAGAGAGACACCAGCTGTATTTACTTCATTTGGTACAACTACTAAAGAAAAATCTGTATATTTTTCAATAAGTGCCACAAGTTTTGCAATATTTTTCGCTCTTGAGTGTGCAAACAAATCACTACCAACAATTAAAACACGCTTATGCGCTCTTGTAAAAGCTTTACTCATAGATTTAAGTTCATCATCACCAATATTACTTTCAGCTTCTAAATACCCTAAATCTAAATCATCTAAAAATGCTCTACTTGACTCATCTATATCTACATTTTGTAGTAGTTCATTTGCAAGCAGTGCTATAACACCCTCTTCTGAACCTGCTTCATATTTCATAAGCTGCGTTGCAGTGTTTTTCATTAAAGCATCTTCCATAGGATGTGCATAGACAATTTTTGCACCATTATGTTGTGATGCAGTTCTTAATGCATATCGTACCATCGGGTTATCAGTTGCTATTCTTGTACCAAAAACAATGGCTGCATCTGCTTGTTTAATAGCATCTAAAGAGCCACTATGGTGTAATTTTCCACTTATAGAGCTATATGCACTCATAAATTCACCATAGAGTCTTGCATCTTCATTGAAAAGTTTCACACCTAACTTCTCTTTTAAAAGTTGTAAAATATGTGCCTCTTCATTTGTAATCATTGAAGAAAAACGGATAGCATTTGCACTTTTTAGAGTCTCAACTGCCTTATTAAACGCAGCTTCATCTTTTTGTGCACTATTTTGAAAATCAAATCCAAATCTACCAGCACCACATAGTGTTGTAAATTCATAATTGTTTTTCACTCTATAAATAGAATTTGCATTCTGTGTTCTATCACTACCATGTTTTACTTCATACTCTAAAGAACACCCTGCCGAACAGTGTGCACATGTTGATGGAATACGTGAGAGTTCCCATGCATTTGCAGAGTATTTAAAGTCAGAACTTACAAGTGCGCCAACAGGACAAACTGCGATACACTCTCCACAAAAAGTACAATCAAGAGTATCTGCATTTTTTGGAATAATAGATGAAGAGTATCCACCAAATTTTACATCAATTGCATCATCGCCTATCACTTCATTACAGACATGCACACACTTCTCACACATAATACAGAGTGCAGGATCATAATTTATAACTCCCCACTCCTTTACTGTTCTATGTTGATCTTTCGCTGAGAATTCTTGTTGTGATACACCAAATTCCAAAGTCATATTTTGTAGGTCACACTCTCCTGACTTGTCACATACACCACACTCTAAAGGATGATTTACATCATAAAGCTTCATAATATTTGTGCGTTCAAGTTCAAGCTCTTGAGAGTTCGTTTTTACTTCTATACCCTCAGTAGGAGGTGTATTACAACTTAATATAAAACCATCAACACCCTCAACTTCAACAGAACAGATACGACACGACGCACATGGAGATGTTTTTGAAATATAGCACATAGTAGGGATATAGATGTCATTTTTTCTTGCTACTTGCAAGATAGTTTCACCCTTTTGTGCAGTTACCTCTTTGCCATCAATTTTAAAATTAATTATTTTACTCATTCATGACCTCCTTACGCCTGTACCATAGCGATGTAATAACAGCGCATACAGCGTTCAGCTTCACTGAGTGCTTCATCTTGTGTAAAGCCTAAGTTTACCTCTGCATTGTTATGTTTACGATACTCAGCATCTAAAACTGATGAGTGCTCACGAGGAAGGCCTGGAAGCCAACCGCTTACTTTCTCTTTTTTATCATAAACTTTCAATTTTGCAAGGTGATCTTCCATTATTTCATCATCGCTCAAAGTAATTTCACCACTTTGCACATAACGGCTAATGACAGAAGCTCCACGTTTGGCTTGACCGACTGCGTTTACAATAGTCATAGGACCATATTCACAATCTCCAGAAGCAAAAATTCCCTTACGAGAAGTCATATAATCTTTCCCATTTGTTTTAATAGTCGCCCATGAGGTCATCTCAATATCCCACTCCTCAGGCAAAAAGCCCAAATCAGCACTTTGAGAAACCGCAGGTATAAGATAATCTGCTTCTATAGTATAAGATTCACCCTCAATTTTTACAAGTTGTGCACGACCACCATTTGGATCAGGAACAAGCTCAAACTTATCAATTAAAAGCTCTCTTAAAATATCATCATCATCAGTTGTAATGTTATTAACCGCTGAATGAAATAAAAATTCTACACCCTCTTCAACAGCTTCGTGATACTCTTCATAAGTTGTATTGCGAATAATAGTCTTTTCATCACGGCGATAAATCATATACACTTTTTTTGCACCCGCTCTAATTGAACAACGCACAACATCCATAGATGTAAATCCACCACCAACACAGACAACTGTTTTACCAGTTAAGTCCACAAAATCAGTTGGAAGCATCTGCTTCTCTTGGACTTCTTTTGGTGTTTTGATGTCAAATTTCTCATAAAGGTTTACCCAATCAAGAAAATCAATTGCACCCCAGTACCCTTTTATCTCTTCTCGTTCATTTTCACAACGAACCTTTTTAGAAATACGCGTACCAGAAGCTATCATTGTTGCATCATACTCTTTCTCAAAGCGACGCATATCTTCATCGGTTACCTTATAATTTGTAATAAAGTTAACACCCATATCTCGTACACACTCTATGTCTTGCATATATTTATCCCAAGGCATACGATACTCAGGAACACCGACAGTTACTTCACCACCAAGAACAGGAAGTTCTTCATAAACATCTACTTCGACACCATCTGCACAAAGATAATATGCTGTAGTAAGCCCGGCAGGACCAGCACCTACAACAGCCACTTTTTTGCCATTTGCAGGTTTCTTCTTCATAGGATGAAAAAAGTCATAACCATGATCAGTTTCCCAATCAGCACCGAGACGCTTGAGTGACATAATAGAGATAGGCTCATCTAAATTTGTTCTACGACAAGCATCCTCACATGGATGTGGACAGACACGACCACAAACATGTGCTAGCGGCATAGTCTGGCGAGTAGCCTCTAGGGAGTCATCAAAGCGTAAATCTCTTACACCTTCAATATAACCGGGAATATCAACATGTGATGGACAAGCATCTGTACAAGGTGCTGTTATTTTTGCAATATAAGCTACACTTTCATCATAATGAATAGATTTTTTCTTCTCATTAATACACTCTAAAAAAGTATCTTCAAAATGCTCCATCAAATCTAAAATAGGATTTGGAACAGTTTTTCCAATCTCACATTTAGAAGTAACCTGCATACTTTTTGCTATCTCTTTTAAGTGATCTAAATCAGAAATTTCACCCTCACCACGAGCAATTTTATCGAGTACATCATATAAAATACGACCACCCCAACGACCAGGAGCACAACGCCCGCACGCTTCAGAATAGACCTGATACTGTGCCGCATACTCCATAGCCAAACGAATAACATCTACATTCTCATGAAACAGTGCAACACCGTCCCAACCTATAAAGGCTTTTGAGTCTCGATGATCATCATATTGTGCTGGTAGATTATAAGCTGACTCTTCCCACTCTTCTTCTGGCTTGCCTATATTATTTATAGACTCCCCATTCCAAGTAGAAAAATATACTTTACTCAAAACAGATTCCTATTTTTTAACAACGATAGTCCAATCGACTTCGTTAAATTTTAGTGAGTTATACAGTTCATACCCACACTCTTTTACCAAATCAGCAGAGCGCTGAATTGGAGTAAAATCGCCTATTTCAAAAAGAAAAATCAATGTTTCATTCTCTTTATGCTTTTCACCTAAAATCTCTTTCATACGAGGTTCAAAATCATTTCCGAGTTTTCTTAAGTCATATCTTTTCATTATCTGTCAACCTCACCAAATACGATATTTGTAGTACCAATAATAGATACAACATCCGGAATATAGTGACCAGGTAAAAGGTCAGTTAAAATCCCTGTATGCCAGAACGATGGCGCACGAAGTTTCAATCTATATGGATATGGTCCACCTTGCGAATTAATGTAGAAGCCAAGCTCACCTTTTGGTGATTCTGTAGCCACATAAACTTCACCAACCGGTGGTCTCATACCTTGTGTTACAAGTACAAAATGTTGCATCAAAGAGTAGTTTTGTGTCATAATATCTAGCTTAGGTGCTGAGATATATTTTGGAGCATGAGCCATAAGCTCTGTTTGACCATCTTTTTCACACTGCTCATACATTTCCATACATTGATAAAGAATTTTTGCAGATTCACGCATCTCTTCCATATAAACACGGTAACGCGCAAAGTTATCACCTTTATCTGAAAAAGGTACATTAAATTCTACTTCATCATATAACTCGTATGGCTCTTCTTTACGAATATCCCAAGCAACACCAGAAGCTCTAAGCATTGGACCTGTACATGCCCAAGAGAGTGCCATTTCAGTTGAGATAGTTCCAACCTCTTCCATTCTCATAAGCCAAATACGGTTAGAATCCAGTAAATCTTCATAATCTTTAATATTTTGAGGAAGTTTATTTAAAAACACTCTTAATTGGTGTAAGAAACTATCTTGAATATCTAAAGGAACACCACCAATACGAATAGCAGCATGTGTCAAACGCGCACCACAATAACCTTCAATAATATCCATAAGATATTCTCTTTCACGGAATGCGAAAAGAAAAACTGTCATTGCCCCAATATCTAGTGCTGTCGTTGCTAACCAGAAAAGATGAGACATCAAACGGTTAATCTCTAAAAGAAGCATACGAATAACTTTTGCACGACGAGGAACTTCAAGCCCAATAAGTTTTTCAACTGCAAGAGCAAACCCATAGTTGTTTGAAGATGAAGCAATATAATCCATACGGTCAGTTGTAGGCATAAACTCGTTATAAATCATATTTTCAGCCATCTTCTCCATACCACGGTGAAGATACCCTACATCGGGATGTGCTTTAACAATCTGTTCTTGTTGCAAATGCAACATTAAACGCAACTGTCCGTGAGCAGATGGATGTTGTGGACCAAAGTTTAGTACCAGTTCATTGTCATCTCTGTCAAATGTTATATTTTCAAAAAATGGTGTTAATCTATTTTTTACTTGTGCCATATTTTATACCACCCTATCTTTGTGGATCATCAATTACTTTTGATGACTCTTTATCTAATTTTGTAACCATAAATACGCCACCCTCTTCTTGATAAGATTCAACATGAGGCTCTTCATTACCTGTAATCTCAGTACCTTTTGGAACTTCAAATCCAAGACGAGAAAAACGCTCAGAATCATATCTATCAACACGAGCAGTATCACGAAGTTCAGGCCCAATAATATCGCGAGCCTCTTTTCCATAAATTTTATCTACTTCATACCATGCAGCAAACTCATCACCCTCAAGAGGATATGTTTTAAGAAGTGGATGTCCCTGCCAGTCGTATGGCATCAAAATACGCTTCATAAATGGATGGTTATTTGCTTCAATTCCAAACATATCAAACATTTCACGCTCAGCCCAATCTGCACTTCTAAAGAGTTTTTCTACAGAGTCAACAGCTTGACCATTCTCAATAAAATACTTCACACGAATACGCTTGCGCTTAGTCATAGAAAGCATTTGGTAAAAGATTTCAAAAGTGTTATCTTTTGCAAGCCAATCAATAGCGCTCATCTCTGAGAGTTGTGTATATGCTAATTCATCTCTCATAAGTTCTAAAACACCATATATATCGTGAGCATTGATGTACACAACCATTTGCTCTACTTGAATATATGCATCTTTTACTTCAAACTTTGCTTTAATAGCCTCTAAATCAGCTGCAAAAACAGCATCTGTATCTACCGCAGATTTTGGCACTTGTGGTGCAACATAAAATCTGTCAGTATAGTAAGCTTTTGCTTGTACATTGTCTTTAGGTTTATACGCTCTCATATTACATTAACCTTTTAGCTTTTTGTGCATTGCCTGCTTTGTTAGCACGAATCTTTTTTTGTAACAACATTACACCATACTGAAGTGTTTCAGGACGAGGTGCACAACCAGGAAGATACAAATCAACAGGAATAATTCTATCAACACCTTGAACAGTTGCATAAGTGTTGAACATACCACCAGTATTAGCACATGAACCCATACTTATTACCCATCTTGGCTCTGTCATTTGGTCATACAAACGTTTAATAAACTCAGAGTGTTTTTTTGTAAGCGTTCCCGCAACAATCATTACATCTGATTGACGAGGAGAAGCTCTAAAAATAGTACCAAAACGGTCAAAGTCATATCTTGATGCACCCGCTGCCATCATCTCAATACCACAACAAGCAAGACCATAAGTCATAGCCCAAAGGGAGTTTGAACGCCCCCAGTTTACAATTTTATCAACACTTGTAAGTGCTATTGGTAAACCGGCATCTTGTGTATAATTTACTTTATGTTGTGCCATTCTAATGCTCCTTTTTTCCATGCATATACAAAACCAATTGCTAAGAGAACTATGAAAGTTACCATCTCAACAAAACCAAACCAGCCAAGAACTTTAAAGTCTACTGCCCATGGGAACATAAATACGATTTCAACATCAAATAGCAAAAATAGCAGTGCAAACAGATAAAACTGTGGTGACACTCTATTTGGCTGTTTTGTGATTTCTGGTCCACATTCATAAACTGAAAGTTTAATCTTTTCACTATCTTTGCGTGCAAGCGCACGACTCGCTAGTCTAGCCACTACAGTCGTTGTAATGAATGCACCAAATGTTATAACAAACAGTACAAAGACCCCAAAATACGGATTTGCAGTGTTAATATGCTCCATATAAACCTACCTTTTTAAATTAAAAGTTGTATTTCTAACCCATACTTCATTAGAAAAAACAGTTCATTTACTATATCTAAAAGAGTATTAAAAAAAGTTGTGATGGAAGGAAAAAGGGGAAATGATGTCACTTAATGCAACATCATTAAGGTAAAATATTTGTTTATTTATTCAAAAAGCCCATAGACTTTTCACTATCAAAATTTGCATCTCTCTCTTTTCTAATTTCATCTATAAAATCTTTTAGCATAAACAGAGGTTTTTCTTTTACAGCAACTTTGTAGGCTGTGTTTTTTATGATGAGATTTATTTGCCCACCTGTGAGAGAATACTCTGCAAGTTTTTCTACATCAAAATTCTCTTCATAAGGAGCATCTTTTGGAAGCATTTTTTCCCAAAGTTCTAATCTCTGCTCTTTATTTGGTTTTTTAAACTCTATTTTATAGTTAAATCTTCTTGAAAATGCTTTATCTATATTTTCAAGTAAATTGGTTGTTGCGATAAGCATTCCCTTAAAGTTTTCAATTTGCTCTAAAAAAATATTTTGCATTTGGTTATGCATCTGATCAGAACCAGTGATATTCCCACTACTTCTTGCACCTAAAAACTGGTCTGCCTCATTAAGTAGTAAAATTGGTTCTGTCTTAGTTTTAGCACTCAAATCATAAAAAGTATCGAAAATCTTACGCACATTTTTTTCACTCTCTCCCACATACATTGAAAGAATTTTAGAACAGTCAAACGCAAGAACCTGTCGTTTAAGTGATTTTGCAAGGGAGTATGCTGTCATTGTTTTTCCCGTTCCAGCTGCACCATAAAAGATTATACGCGCATCAATACCGCTCTTTTTATCTTTTATGCCCCACTTTACAAGACGAGAAACAACATCTTTATCTACCTGTTTCATCAAGTTTTCAAGTGTCTCTTTTGTACTCTCATTAAGAACAACATCATCCAAAGAGGTATAGCTGTCTATAAGTTCAAATATATCTTGTTCAGCTACTAAAGCACCAAGTTTCAAACGTGTTACTTTTTTTGTTTTTTGAGGATGAATAATACTTTGAAGCACATCATCTACAATGTAAAAAGAACGACTTATGCCACCAAATGGATTGAGCATCTCCTCATAATCAATAATACCGCTACTCAAAAGGTTCGAGCCTTCTTCTAAAAGAGAGCGATTTTTTATACGTTCATAATCATCTAAAGAGATTAAATCAATAAGCGTATTCATCTCGCGCAAAGATGAGTCAGTAGAGCCATACTCTTCACGCAATAGTGCAATGAAAATTACCTGCTCGTAGTTACTCATCTTCTTTTGTTTAAAAAATTTATCGAGTCCCAAATTTTCGGAGGTCTGTTTAACTCTCTCCTCTATGCGTTTTTCGAGATGTTGGAGTTTGTTTTGTAGTCTGTCTATACCCAAAGAGTGTTCATGCACATTTTGACGGATGACGCTCATTTTTTGATAAAGCTCAATTCTAAAAAACTGGTCTTGGAGGTATTCAAGATGATCTGCATAGGGCTTAATGTCTGGTAAATCCAAATCAAGAGTACCATCTTGCAGTAGTTTTAAAAACGAAGGGGTAAGTCCTACCGCACTGTTTAAAAGTTCTAAGGGAGTCACCTCTGAAATTTTCACAGGAGTAAAACTCTGCTGGTGCAACCAACCAAGTTCTAGTAAATTTTTTACCTCTTTTAGATGTTGTAAATGCTCATAATTCTCACTTTTATACAAATCTTGTAACAGCTCAAGGACAAGCATATCATCTTGCCCTTTCATATATTTAGCTGCAATATGGCGCAACATTTTTGCCTCATCTTTATTACATTTAAGATGTATAAAGATATCCGATTTTTCTATCTCTTTTGTTTTTAAAAAATTAACTAAAGTCTTCAACTGTTTCCTTAAAATTTATATCCAAGTCCTGCAGACATAATCAATACATTTGAGTTTGAGAACTCACCATTTACATCACTGTTTGTAACTTTTCTTTTATCTCTCATAGAGTAAAGTGCTGAAAAACCTACATTGAGATTTTTTGAGTATTGGTAACGCACCCCGCCAGAGACTGAAACCGAATCTGAATCAGGTAGTTCAAAACCTAGACTCTTGTTAGGTATCGGAGATTCATCTTTTACAGCACCTGCCATAAGAGTGTACCTCTTCATTTGCTGTGTTATACCCAAACGATAAACATTTGTATCTTTCCAGTCTTTTGCAATTGGGTCATCAAAATAAGGCTTCAAAATAGTCGGACTATTACTTACATAATTAAAATCAAGATTTTTATATGCGGACCAGTTTACTCTTTCATAGACAAATTCAACTGTTGTTTGTGTTGGAAATGTATACGCTACTGCTGCATCTATAGTCGCTGGGAGAGGCACAGTTACACTTGAACCACCATCATAGACTTTCGCATTACCAATATATAATTTTGCATTTCCCTCAACTGTTAAATCCACGTTCGATCTATATGTTAAACCTATTTCTAAGGCTTTTGTTGGTTTATATGCAAGTGCCAAATTGTAGCCCATATCAATGCTGTCTCCTGTCATATCACGAGAAATAGCAGCTGAACTTTTAACTATACCAGTAGTGCTAACAACTCGAAAACCAACTGCAACACCAAGCTTATCATTTATTTTAAACGCAGCACTTGGATTTATCTCTATTACTTTTAGCGTAAATTCTTTAGCTTTCTCAACAGCAGGAGAATCATTCCATCTTTTGGATAGTCCACCTGGGACTACAATGCTTAAACCTACACGAGCATTATTTCCAAGTTTTTTTGAAACATAATGCAATGAGGGCAAAATAAAAGTCTCTTTTTTTGCACTTATATCCGTTGTACCATCATTAGATTTATACCTTACTGGATCAAGCCCAATATAAATCAAGTCTGCTTCAATATGTTGTTTATTTTCCATAAATACCATATTTGCAGGATTTGAATAAGCATTCTCTGCACCATGAGAGTGTGCGACATTTGCCGCAGAGAGTGCTATTGCATTAAGTGATGTTTCTGGTATTTTGTATCCACCTCCATAAAGAGTTCCCGCAGCTACTAAAGAAAGTGTTGTTACTTTAATTATATTTTTCATTATATATCTCCATTTCTAATCTCAGCAAACCATTTTACTGCAGTTGCATAAGCTGCGGGCACACAATTTACATGAACAAAAGGATGTGTTGCATCTTTCTGTTGAGATAATATTCCAGTTGGAATAGGCGTAAGAGTTACATCTGCACCGTTGGCTTTAAATTTATTGTATATATCATTAGATTCACTAAAAGGAATAATATCATCATCAACACACTGAATAAAGTTCATTTTACTTCTTGGTGTCCAATTATCAAGATTGTTTTCAGCAAACTTTTGTCTCATAATATTATTTTGATTATTTTGATAATCAGAAATGAAGCTGTCTTTAAAAAGTTCATTTGTTGCATGGGTATAAAATCCATAATCTCCATTAGCAGGGTCTGCTAAGCCAAGTATAGTATGAATAGGTACTGTATCGTACTGTCCACTAAACGCTAATTGAAACTGAGCTAAAGATGGAATTGCAATATCACTTAGATTAACATCATTATAGTAATGAGTATAAGAATAAGCTAAATCAGCCAAAAACGCAGGATACGCCATTGCTTGTGTTGCATTTAAATCAACATCAGCCAATGCTTCAACATTATATGGACCAGCCATAGGAGCAACACCCATTAAATTAACTTTATCTGAGAAGTTCTTTTCAACATCCTCAGCCATAGCAAGAGCATTATATCCACCCTCAGAGTAACCAGAAATATAGAGTTGATAATTCAATACTACATTTGTATTTTTCATATATGTCATACTAGCTTTTAGCATATCTACTGCTTCTCTTGCTGCCGCTTTTTTCAATATATATGGATGTACCGTTGTATTTGAATCACCAAAACCAATATAATCTGGATAAATTGCTGCAAATCCAGCATACCCTGTCATTAAAACTGCTTGAGTATAATCGGGTAAGCCATTTGAAACTTCTGTATTACTTGGAGCTTCAGAATCTGCAAAAATCGTTCCATGATTATTACAAAGCATTGAAACAGAAAACGGTTGTTTTCCTTGTGAAAGACGATACTGTTGGTACTGAGCTGTAGCAGTTGGAATAACTAACAGACCTGAAGCAACTGCTGGTTTATCATCTTGACCAACTGTTTTATAACTAATTTTGATTGCTTTATATCCAAAAGCATTTAGTGCATTTGGATCTATTTTATCATGAATTACTTGCAACATTGTTGAGGCATTAATATCATCAATGACTGTTGCTTTTACTAGATTATTAAGATCCCCACTAACACTGTCTGTTCCATCATTCCCACTAACCCCACATGCACTCATAAAGCCTATAAGTGATAAAGAGACAGCATATACCGCACTTTTTTTTAGATACATTTTTAACAAAATTTAACTCCCCTTATAAAAATATACTCATATTGTAACGAAAATTTTTATGTTACTCCATAAAAGAGTAAAGCATCTCTATCTCTTCTTTCCAAATTGTCTCATCAATCGTCTCTAAAATAAGTGGAATATCATCCATTCGCTCATCATTCATAATAAACTTAAACGCATCAATTCCTATTTCACCCTTTCCAAGTGAGTGGTGTCTGTCCACGTGCGAGCCAAGTGGTGGCTTAGAGTCATTAATGTGCATTCCACTCAAATACTCAAAACCTATAATCTCTCCAAACGCAGCCCATGTTTTGTCATACGCTTCGCGGGTTCTTATATCATACCCTGCTGTAAACATATGACAAGTGTCAATGCAGACACCTACACGACTTTTATCTTCTACTTTGTCGATGATATGCGCAATATGCTCAAACTTCCAGCCAAGGTTACTCCCCTGCCCTGCAGTGTTTTCAATGACTGCTTTAACATTTTTTGTCTTATCAAGTGCAATATTTATAGACTCTGCGATAACATCAAGGCATACATCTTCTATGGGTTGCATCACATCGGGGTTCTCTTTATCTTTTTTAGCCACTTTTGCCAAGTGACTCCCTGGATGAAAATTAAGTCTGTCAAGCCCCAGCAAATCACAACGCTCTAGTTCATCTATAAACGCAGCTCTTGATTTTTCCAGCTTTTCAACTTCAGGATGTCCAAGATTTATAAGGTAGCTATCGTGAGGTAACACATGTTTGGGTAAAATACCACTTGCATCAAGTGCTTTTTTAAACTTATCTATCGTCTCAGCATCAAGCGGCTTTGCCACCCATTGTCTTTGATTTTTTGTAAAAAGGGCAAATGCACGTGCTCCAATTTTTTCTGCGTTTAGGGGAGCATTATAAACACCACCACTTGCACTTACATGTGCACCTACAAATTTTTTCATTTTAGTAGCCATTTGGTTCCTTTATTTTTATAATAATATGATTTTTTCTATCTTTAAAAAAACTCTCATGAGCATTGACTCTATATTTTATATCGACACTCTTATTTTTTATAATTTGCGTAAATCCATCATCCGATTTATGCTGATTTTTTTTATCGTAAATTGCATGACCCAGTATAATATTTTGCAAAATATCATTAGGATAGGAGGCGTTTAGGTACTCTTTGTTAAAGCTGTGTTTACTCATACAACCATCTTGCACACAAATCATTCTATTGATGTCAATTTTTTGAAAAACATGCCCTGCTTCAAAAAGCTCAAGCTCAATAGCATCATCTGTATGCCTAACATATCCTATATCTGAAAATTTAATTTTGGGAGATTTTATAGTGACGATTTTTGCTTCACTATACTCGTAATTTTTTATGCTGCATCCAGCGAAAAAAATTACGAGAAGAGGGAGTAAGTATTTCAAAAGTTACTTATTTTTGTAAAAACTTACCACATTTCTTTTCAGCTGTACCGCCAAATGTTTTTATTTCAACTGCTGTGCCATTTTTAGCAATCACTTGTCTTTTACACTCATCTTTTGCTATACAATCTGGATTCTCACATCCAATATTTTCTGGTACTTGTGCCATTTTTTCTATCCTTAGAATTTTTTTTGCAATTATAGTCAAATTTTGGCAATATGCAATAAATTTTATAATTATAAAATATCTATTATAAACTTCTGTTATGAAAATACATATTGATATAGACTGTTTTTTTGTCAGTGCCACACGAATTTCACATCCTGAACTTGAACACAAGCCAGTTGCCATCGGTGGAAGGAGTGATACAAAAATATTTACTAAAGAGGCAAAGAATCAGACAGTAAACTTTGAAAATTCTGGTAGTTTTGTACCCACTTTTTATAAAACTTATGAAAGTAAAGATGATGATATAGCTGCGTTTAAAGATGCCGACGGTCGTGTTCGCGGCATACTTACAACCTCTAGTTACGAAGCAAGAGCCTACGGTATAAAAACTGCTATGAGCATACGAGAAGCACTGCAACTCTGCCCTGCACTTATTATAAAAGCACCAAATATGTCACTCTATCAAAAACTCTCACACCAGTTACATGATTTTTTGGCACTCAAAATTCCACTTATAGAACAAGCCAGCATAGATGAATTTTACGGAGATTTAAGCGGCTGGATAGAAGATGAAGATATTCCTCACTTTATTGACAATCTACGCCATGAAATAAAAAAAGAGCTCAATCTCCCTGTCTCCATCGGTGCAGCAAAAACTCGATACATTGCAAAACTTGCCACCACTTATGCCAAACCATTTGGATGCAAAACCATTTATGAATGGGAGTTTGATGAATTTGTTAACCCTATAAAGGTAGAAGATTTTGCAGGCATTGGGCGCAATATGCGAACAAAGCTAAACGCAGTACAAATAAAAACACTCGGTGCACTGCGTTTAAGACGAGGTACACTTGAGTCGTGGGGACCTTATGCTACAGAACTTTACAAAAGAGTAAATGGTGAAAGTGACGCTCCTATTCAAACGCAGCATAAACGCAAGTCCATAGGTATTTCACGAACATTTGACCCCATTTTTGACAGAAATGAGCTAAAACGAAGAGTGCATGTTCTTGCACGACACCTAAGTTTCGCTATTTTTAAACTTGATGTTATTCCTACTGTTTTTCACCTCAGCATTCATTACGAAATGAATCAAAAATCATATATCAATATATCAAAAGCAGAAATTTTTACTGAAAAGAAGTTTGACATGCTTTGTTTAAAAATGTTTCATAAAGCAGATACACAAAAGAGGTTACATATGATTCGCCTGAGCATAAACTGCTCAAGCTTTACGAGAGACTCACATAAAGAACTCTCTCTTATAGGTTTTGAAGAGGAAAAAAAGATGCAAACTCTAAGCAAGTCTACACAAGAACTACGCCAAAAATATGGCATAGATACTTTGAAATTTGCTAGTGAACTCTAAAATTTAATAGTTCCCTGAATAGAAAGAAGATTTCCCATATGGTCAAGCACTTTTGCTACTTTTGGATTAGTGCTTCTAGGAGCAGTTAAATCTCTAAATGCATAGTTCACATCAATTCTATTAGGACCTTTAAAGTGATAAGACATACCAACCGTGGTTGTTTTGAAATCTCGCTCACCCTCTTTTGAATTTGTCAAACGATTAAGATAATCATAACGAGCTAAGAGTTCCACTTTTTTAGGTAGTACATAATACTGTGCACTTACAAAGCCACCATCAGCTTCATTTTTACTCTCTGCAGCAATTTGATACTGCCAATCATCACTAAACGCAGAAGAATCCGCATCTTTTGCACCATTATAAATCATACCTTTTGCTTTGATATATTCTACATCCACACGAAGTCCATTATGAAAATAATCAACACCCGCACCATATCTTGTACGATCATAATTCGTATTGTTTAATCTTCTTTTACCATCTTGATACCAAGCATACACTTTTACAGATTGTGTGTAGTAGCCTTTACCTTTACCAAATAGATACTCACTCGCAAGATAACCATAATATGTCATACTACCTGAAGCATTTTTAGAACTTAGTCCCGTACCATTACCTGCCATACCTGCAACACTCACAGTAATATTTTTTCTAATATGTGTCGTATTAAAGAGTTCTACACCACGGTCACGATATGCTCCAACTGATTGATCTGTATCTCCTTGATAAATGCCAGGAGAGACTTCTGTCGCATTATTCGGGAGAAAACGCTCAAGAAGCAGTTGATTTCCTGCAGTTGAGAAGTTACGATACTCTGACGCAAAAACAGCACGCATACCCTCTTCACTACCAGGGTACTTAAACTGTCCTGCTCTTACATGCACATAAGGAATACCATTGTATGTAATGGATGCATCAGTCAAATAGTTATGTGTAGGATGTCCAGCAGGTTCTGTAACACCATCTTCACCAAACTCTGTCATAAAAAAGTAATCAAGTTGATTATTTTTATCAACCATTCCACGAACAGCTAAACGGGCACGATTTATTTCAAAACCAGATTGATGATCTAAACTTGGAGCCAACATAACAAAAGGTGTTTTATTCGTCCCTGCCTTATCTAAGATTGTCCCATAATCTTTTTGATACCCAGCTTGAATAAATCCCCAAAAATGTGGCTTATTATTATGATTTGCTACTTTCTTGCCATCTTTTTTTACAAAAGATGGTTGTGTCCCTGCAATACTGAGCCAATCGGCTGCATTCAATCCCATTGAAAGAACTGATACACTTATGAGTGATAAAACTATTTTATTTTGAATTTGCATTGTATTTCCCTTATTTTATTTTATGGTCGCCACGAATTTTGTCTACATTAAGACCAAATTGTTTAAAGTTACTACGCACTGAATGTTTTTCATGTAAAACTTTTGAATTGTAATGCCCCATTTTACTCGCAGGATAAAGTGCTTTTCGTAAATCAAAATCAGCATGCGGTTGTGCATTTACATAGAGCATAATATCTGCTGCTTCTTGATCTTTAAGTGTTTTACCTTGACCAAGTGGCATATTTGATTGTACCCATGCAGCACCTTTATTGAGTTTACTCATACCTGCACCAGTATTGTATGCAAGCCATTTTCCATTTTTTTGACCCCAAAGTGGTGGGAATGTTCCCATACCTGCACCATCTGCACCGTGACACATTGCACATTTAGCTTCATAAAGTTTTTTACCATTCACATAGTTTGCATGTGTCGCACGTTTTTGAATTTTTGCAAAATGTTTCGCACCATGCATCCATCTCTCAGAATTTAACGGGCTACAAGGCATTTTTGCATTCATTTTCATAGGCATACCTTCTGAAAGCCAAGTAACATATGCTGCCATTGCTACAGATGCTTTTGTATCAACAATAGGACGTTTTCCATTCATACTACGCATAAAACAGTTGTTGATTCTGTCTTGTAGTGTCTGTACAGATTTTTCTCTTTTAGAGTATGCTGGAAAAGCAGTTGCCGTCCCTATAAAAGTAGCAATTCCCGGTGCAGTACCAGGCTTTCCATCACTCCCACGTATATGACAACTAATACATTGTAGTTTATCACCTACCATATCTTTTGTAAGTGGATGCGTATTTGTATGCATCAAAATATCTTCACCAAGTTTTACCATCTTGCCAACTTCGCCAGCAGGATATGTTTTTGGTGCAGCTGTAGGCGTTGCTGCCATAGCGTTTGAGCCTATGATTAAAAGCGCTGCAGCACTCACGGAATATTTTAGTAAATTAGTTTTCATTTCGTTCTCCTTTTTTCATCTACAACATACTAACAATAGCTGCGTAACTTTTGCGTAAGTAAAAAAAGAGTTATGAAAATGTATAGGAGAAGAGAGAGCCTTGTGCAAGCTGTGTATCTACTGATATTTTAATGCCATTTTTATCACATATATGTTTAACGATACTTAAACCAATACCAAAACCACCTTGAATTACATCCTCACGGGCATAACGCTCAAAAATCTTTTGAGTGTCTTTTATACCTACACCCTGATCTTGAACACTAAAAATAGTATGATTGTTTTCTTTATAAAGTCTAATTTTTATCTGTGTATCTTTTGGACTGTATTTGATTGCGTTTGAGATTGTGTTGTCTATTATTCTTTGTATCTCTATTCGATTTATATTTAGAAACAGACCATCTTCTATATTTTCTTCAATAGATATATTTTTAATCCCTGCTAAATCTAAAAAAACATTGATTCGGTTTTGCAAAAAATGAGAAAAGTTCAAATTTTCTGCTTTATACTCTACATGTGTATATTTTATATGGTACTCAATATCTTCATAAATCAAAATTATGCTCTGCATACTGTTATAGAGTCTTCGAAGAACTTTACTATCTCCCTTATCTCGTAAAAACTCTAAATTAAGCTGCATTACACCAAGTGGAGTTTTAAGTTCATGCATCGCATCATTAAAAAAAACATTCAAGTATCTATTTGCTTTTTCAAGTGGACGCAAAGAGATTTTTATAAAAAAAAGTGTCATAAAAAAGATAATAGCTCCCAAAAAAAGTGCTGCAATAAATGCTTTTGTATAAATGTTTTTATATGAAAATCTCTTAGCAATTATAATCCTATCTGCCTGAAGTCTGTTTGGACTTAACAGAATTTCTTTACTAAGCAATCCATCTTGGCTTCTGTCTATTGTAATACTTTTACATAATGTCTCATCAGTTGCAAATAGTAGTTTAGTACTACTGCCATATAGACATGAAGTGTAAAAGAGCGAACGGGGAAAATTAAATATATGTTTATTTGTACGAGAAAAATCATAAATGCTCTTCTCAACCCCATAAGCATAATGTTGTAAATCTTGCATTTGAGCCTGTTTATAACTCTTTTTCTCAACAGAAATATAAAAATATGCAGGAATACTGACCACAGAAATAATCAGCATAGAGTAAAAAAATGCTAGGGTATAGATATATCGTTTATCTTTTTCTATCAATTTTGTACCCAAACCCTTTTTTACTAACAATAAATGTTGCATCTGTTTTATCTCGTATCTTTTTAATACACATACGAATATCTGCTTCAGTTACCATTTTTTCTTCCCAGACATCTTCCCACAACTGCTTTGTTGAGATATACTCATCAAGATGTGTAATCAAATAATCAAGAACTTTTTGCTCTTTTGGTGTTAGGGCAACCGTTTCTTCTTTATGAAACAGTTTTCCTTTTGTGAGATTATACCTATAGTCATTATTTAAGCTTATCTCTTCTTCATTTGAGTGAAGATAAAAAACTTTTAAAACCTGTTCAACACGGTATTTTAACTCCTGCGCTGCAAAAGGCTTACGAATATAATCATTACAGCCAAGCTCATAACCTATACTCAAGTTATCTATATCTGTTAAAGAGGTAATAAAAATCACTGGTGTTTCATCTTTTTTCTCACGCATCATTTTTACAATCTCATAACCACTTTTACCTGGTACTCGAATATCTAAAAGTAGTAAGTGATATTTTTTAAAATAGAGTGCATCTATAACTTCATCCCCATTCTCAAAACTTTCAACCTCATAACCCAAAGATTCTAAATACTCTTGAATAGTCTCTTTGTAGCTCACATCATCTTCTAAAAGTAAAATTTTCATTGAATAATAACCCCTGAACTATTTGCTTCCTCTGTTGTTATTTCATCATGTGTTTTAAGCATAAGAGGTACACTATTTTCAAATACAATCACAAAGTAGCCCAGATTTTGGTTTTGAAAATTCTTGATGCTAAAGTAAGCAAAGGCATATTTATCTTGTGTAAAGTAACCAGAACTTTCTAGGTTTTGCAACTTCGATTTTTTTAAACTTTCAAAACTGTGTTTATCATAGCTCTTATTCACCAATGCAAATTTATTAAAAATGAGAGGATTATTTTGCACTCTTGTTGCGATATTAAGATATTTTTTATTTAAAAGAATAAAAAGGGCATAGCCATGTTCTGCAAGTGTTTTTCTTAAATGTTCAAAATTTTCAATCACTTCAATAGAACCTTCAAAAGAGCCATTTTTTAAAATGGGAGAGATAGCTTTAATATTTAAGCGTTTACCCACTTCTATAGAAACCAAAGGTTTTTTGTGCTTTTTAACAAAAACCAAGCCTTTACGAAAAGAGGCAAGTGGTACATTTTTTACAGAGTAATCCCAACTTCTAAGATAAGTATGCAAGTTTTTATCGTGTACCTGTACTTCAAAATTATAACCCTGCAACTTTTGTAAACTTTCAATCTTCTGCTCAATTATCTCAAATGCTTTTTTTCGCTTATTGTTATTAAATGCCGCTAAAAAAGTTCTGTCTTGTGCAAGTAGTAAAGAGAGAGAAAGGGCATGTTGTTCTTCTTCTTCAAGTAAGTTTCGTGTTAAAAAAAGTGCATTATCGAGCGACTGCAGTGTCTCTTTTTGAGAGTATGATTCTTTAAGAGTATAAACAAAATATAGAGAAGTAAAAAGAACAACAACCGTAAAAGTTAAAACAATTTTATCAATTTTACCAACAAATTTTTCAAATAAATTCAATTTTACTCTTTAAACATTGGTGATGGCATAGAAAAACAGTAGCCCTGTGAAAACTCTATGCCTATTTCTTTAACAATTTTTTGAATCTCTTCATTCTCTACAAACTCTGCAATAACCTTTATTTCCATCGAAGATGCAAATTCACTAATTGCTTTTACAATCTTATAACTCTTTGGATTTGTATCCAAATTTTTAATGTATTTTCCGTCTATTTTAATAAAATCAACATCAAGTTCATTAATACGTTCAAAGTTGGAATATTCAACACCAAAATCATCAATAGCTAGTTGAAATCCTGCTTCTTTTAGCTCTTTAAGCTGAATAATATTGCTATGAGTACCTCCAGCACTTACCCCTTCCAAAATTTCTAAAACAATCTGCTCAGCCCTAAGATGGTAAAAATCTAATTTTTCTAATAAATAGTTTTTTAGTTTTTTACTGTAAAGGTCATCTTCTGTAATGTTAATAGATATTGTTACATCTTTTGAGTGTTTTGAGAGATATGCAAAACTTTTATCTATCATAATTTTTGTAATTTCAACTAAAAATCCACTATTTTTTGCAACTTCTATAAAATAGTACGGAGAGTAAATTTTACCATTTACTTCAAGACGGGCGAGTGATTCATACTTCATAATCTTATTAGTTTCATTATTGCGAATACCTTGAAAATAGGGAATGATTCTTGCATCTTGTTGTGCAAATATAGCATCATACAGATAGCTGTTAAATTTTAAAAAGTCATTGTTTACACTCTGCTCTTTATAGTACACATACTCTTTATATGGCTCCATTTTTGCTTGTTTTATGGCAATGGTTAATTTACGCAGAGAATCCTCTTCTAAACCATGCACAACAGAAAAACTAAATGCAACTCTAATGTTAATATCATCCTTTGTTATATGTAAAGGATCATCATTAAAATGGTGATTTATATTATTCACATCATCTGTTATCTCATCAGATATAAAAACAAATTCATCAGAATCAATCCTGTAAATTTTTCTCTCTAAAATGGTTTGTAGTCTCAAAACAGTTAATCTCAAAATTCCATCACCTATTTCAAAACCATAGCTAGCATTGATTTGACTGAAATTTTTAATATTGAGCATTACAAGTTCTTTATCTTTGTAAAGTTCTTTATCTGCTAAAAATTTCTCTTTTGTATAACATCTTGTAAGTTGGTCATTATAGATTAACGAGAGATTTTTCTCTGTCTCCTCCTTAACTCTTTCATTGAGCGAAGCTATTAACTCCACATTTAGCACTTGTGTTTTAAACCCAAAATAGGACATTAGAAGAAAAAGCAGTGCCATAAGAATAGTAAGCGTTTGTAGTAAAATTTCTTTATTTTGAAGGTACTCTTTATCTTTTATAAAGACAATATAATGTGCTATTGCCTTTTTATTTACTCCAATAATATTTACTTGTGTAACAAAATAGTTATTTTTAAAGACTCCTTCATATATTTCATCTTTTTTTGAATCATCTAAAAAATACTTTACCCCATAATCATCTAAAAATCTCTTTACATTTTTATTAAGATTCAAAGTTGAAATATTATAACCATCAATAAAAACTTTTGAAAGAGGATGTGTCAACTGCTTTGTAAATCTTTTTTCAATAACCAATGCCGAATAGATTTGTTCTTTTTCTAAATCTCTAGCAATTGAGTCAAAATGACTAATTACTTCCACAACACCTAAAAAATTATGCTCATCATCATAAATAGGCATAATACCTTTAAAAGTGATGTCAAAGACACCAACACTAATAACACTTTGAGGATGAGGATGTTTGTAGAGTTTTATCAGATCCTCTCTACTATTTAAAATATGTTTTCCAATAAGTTTATCTTTTTCACCGATCCATGAAATATATCTATTTACACCCTTTGCATCAACAATATGGAGCCAAAGATGTTTATATGATTTGAATTTTTTTGCCATACTAAAAACATTTTCATCATAGAACTTTTTATACTGCCTATTTTTCATAATATTAACTAATTTTGTATCAATAGCAACTCTTTGTGCCATTTGAAATGTATTGTCTTTTTTGATTTTTATAAGCAGTTTTACTTCATTATGAATCGCTGAAATATAGTTTTGTTCACTCTCTTGCATATATTTTGTCTGCACATAAAAATAAGCAATAAAAGAGAGTAAAAAGAGTAGAACGAAGATGCTTAATATTTTTGGTGTTTTTATTACAAAATTGATTATTTTCACTAAAATCCCCTACATAAAAAAGTTTATCGTATATTAACTTATAGAAACTTTTATGTTAAAATTCTTTTATGACAAACAACAGACTCCTTAAGCAGTTCCGCTCATTTTACTTTAAGAACTATCCTGATGATATGGAGACGCAAATTTCTTACTTTTCTGTTTTTGGTGGACTTAACTGGCAAATCGATACTACACAGGAAATTTCTCTTCTTATAAAGTCACTTATTTTAGATAATTTTGCCATTTTAAATGAAAAAATCGATGAAATAACACTAAAAAATGATGCAAACAAAAGGCTACTAAAAGCTCTAGCAACTGGAGATAGACGAATATTTTCTGCGTTTAACAGAGCCGGTTTAAACAATGGAAACGGTGGTGCAGCTCTGCATTACCTTCAAGAGAAAGGAATAATAGAGCTAGAGTACTCACGTGAAGAGCATCCCCGTAAACTGTACCCAAATAAAAAGCTCAAAAAAGAGGAAGCCAGATACAGAATTTCACATAAAGTGCTTTTTACCCATCCTTTTATTCGATTTTGGTTCTATTTTATCCAGCCAAACATAAAAAGTATTGCAGCAGGAGATTATGAAAAAGTTTTACAAGAGTTTACACTTAAACGCAGCAGCTATACAAGTTTAATCTATGAAGAACTTTCAGAAGTTTTACTCAACTATCATCTTCGTGATGCAGATATTGTTAGTTCAGGGAGCTACTGGGATGCTAAAACAGAAATAGATATTTTAACTCTTACAAAAGATGAGAAATTTTACATCGGAGAGTGTAAATGGACAAATCATAAAGTCAATAAAAAAGAGTTCCATAAACTGGGTGACAAATGCAAAAAACTTGGCATTGTCCCTACACAAATCATTCTCTTTTCAAAGCGTGGATTTTCAAAAGAGTTGGAGCAGATGCAAGGTGCAAAACTTGCACTCTATACAAGTGATGATTTTATGAGTTTACTCAAAAAAAGTTCTGTGTTAACTAACAATTCTCAAAGCTTCATAAGCTTCTTGTAAGAGTTGAAATTTTTGCGTATAGTGCTGCACCATATTTGGATCATCATGGTAAACAGTATCGGGATGGTACACTTTCACCAGTTTTTTATAACTTTTTTTCAAAGCATCCTGAGAAGCACCTATAGGGCACTCTAAAATTGTATAAAGATGTTTGTTCGCCTCTGTTTCACTCTCTCTTGTCAAATCACCAAAACTATAATTTACAAAGTCAGAGTAGAGTTTAGACATAAAATGATTATCATAAACATAGCGTATCTGATAGTGCAAAATATGGCGTTTATTTAAAGTTCTCTCAAGTCGCCCTTTTGCCTTGTAATCACTAACATCCACAACTAAAGATATATCTGTTCCCCGTGCAACATAAACTTCTAACTGTGAACGTAAATAGTTTAGTACCCATACATTTGGACTATCTAGTGTAATGAGCACCGTATTTTTATCATAAGCATAGAGTTTAACGGCAACATTTTCAGGTTCTAACTCTTTTTCTAACTCTACTCGAATTGGCTGATTGCCAAATTTTAACATGGAGCGTAAAAAAAATTCATGGTTAAAATCATATTTTTGTGCGTGATATTGACTCAGTTTTGAGAGAAATTCAATCCGTTCATCTTGCAAATCTTCATTTCTAAATACAAGCACTGCTTTAGAGAGAAAAAGCATACTTCTTGAGTGGCGATTTAAAAACTCTTTCATCCATGCTGCGTTTAGAGTTTCAAAGTCAGTCGTAACTAAAATAAGATTATTTCGTAAAACAATATTCAAAACTCTATGCCCCTTACTTGGATTTTAGATTCTATTATCAACATAATTAAAGCAAATTTAGTTCCAATTTTTAACTGAAATATATTAACTAATTCAAACTACTTTCATATTTATTATAGGAATTTTGAGTATAATTGCGAACATAATACCCTACTTAAGGATAAGATTTGCGCGAAAATATGAATGAAAAGTGTGCCGTTGTTGGAATTTTTGGTCACGAAGAGGCTTCAAAATTAGCTTATTTTTCTCTACATGCCTTGCAGCATCGTGGACAAGAAGCCGCTGGAATCTCTTCTGCAGATGGACATAAAGTACATACCATCAAAGACCGCGGGCTTGTGATGAAAGTATTTAACGAAGAGAACTTAAAGACTCTTCAAGGTAATAGTGCCATAGGTCATACAAGATACTCAACAGCAGGTAATGACTCAATTTTGGATGCTCAACCTGTATTTGCTAGATATGATTTAGGTGAGATGGCTATAGTTCACAATGGTAATCTTACAAACGCAGAAGAGGTGAGAAATAGACTTATAAAGCGCGGTGCAATTTTTCAAACTTTTATGGATACTGAAAATCTTATTCATCTTATTGCAAAGAGTGAAAAAGAGCATCTCCTCGATAGAATTATAGACTCTGTACAAAAAATAGAAGGTGCATTTTCACTTGTATTTTTAAGTAGAACGAAAATGTTTGCTATGCGTGACAGATTTGGTTTTCGTCCGCTAAGCCTTGGTAGACTTCCTAATGGTGGCTATATTGTTGCAAGTGAAACATGTGCATTTGATTTGGTAGGTGCAAAATTTATCCGTGATGTAGAACCAGGAGAGTTACTTGTTTTTGAAGAGAAAAAAGAGCCTCTTAGCATCAAAATATTTGAACCAACACCAAAACATTGTATTTTTGAGTATGTCTATTTTGCTCGTCCAGACTCTTCTGTTTTTGGACAATCTGTTTATGAAACAAGAAAAAAAATGGGTAAAGAGCTCGCCCTTATTGAGCCTATCGAAGCAGATTTAGTTATTCCTGTTCCAGATGGTGGCGTTCCTGCTGCCATTGGTTATGCACAAGAGAGTGGCATTCCTTATGAAATGGGAATTATGCGAAATCATTACATTGGAAGAACATTCATCGAACCAACGCAAGAGATGCGTGATTTAAAAGTAAAAATGAAACTCTCACCTATGACAGACATCATTAAAGGCAAGCGCGTAATTGTCATAGATGATTCTATTGTCCGTGGGACAACTTCACGCCGCATTATTAGAATGTTAAAAGAAGCGGGAGCGCGTGAAGTGCATATGCGTGTCTCTTCTCCTCCAACAACAGACCCCTGTTTTTATGGTGTAGATACTCCAAGTAAAGAAAATCTTATTGCCGCAAATATGACAACACAGGGAATTTGTGACTATATTGAAGCAGATTCTCTTGCATATCTTGACGAAGCGGCACTTCTTAGAAGTGTAAACGCAACAAAAGACATCTACTGTACAGCCTGCTTTACTGGAAAATACATAGTTTAATGCAGCAAATATATACCTTTGGAAGCTACTTAAAAAATAAATTTGGTGTCAAAGTTTACAAAGTTGGCATCAATATTTCAGGTTTTACCTGCCCAAATATTGATGGCACAGTTGCACGTGGTGGCTGTACATTTTGTGAAAACGACTCTTTTTCTGCAAGTACAGACGAAGTCAAAGAGCTTAAAGGTTTTCATCTCAATCTTGACTCTAAAGAAAATCCTTTCTTGGAAAAACAGCTCAAACAACTTGAACTTCAATTTGATGCTATTTCAAAGCGTCAGGCACAAGAGTATAAGGCTGAAAAGTTTTTAGTCTATTTTCAATCTTTTACAAATACATATGCCCCGTTTGAGACGCTCAAAGCACTTTATGACAAAGCACTCTCGTTTGACAATGTGGTCGGTTTAAGTATCGGTACACGTTCTGATAGTATTACAGATGAGACCCTAGAATACCTGAGTGAACTAGCAAAAACAAAAGAGATTTGGATAGAGTTTGGCATACAATCTGTTTATGATGAAACACTCAATAAAATAAATCGTGGACATGATGCACAAAATGTAAAAGAGTGGATAATCAAATCCAAAGATGCAGGTCTCAATGTCTGTGGACATCTCATCTTTGGTCTTCCTGATGAAACGCAAGAGATGATGCTTGAAACCTCAAAGGAAGCATACGCATGGGGCATTGATTCTGTTAAGTATCATCCACTCTATGTAGTAAAAAAGACAGCACTTGCAAATGACTTTATGCGTGCTGCATTTACTCCTATTAGCGAAGAACTCTATCTTGACACTTTAGTCAAATCAATACAGATGAAACCAAAAAATGTCAATGTCCAAAGAGTAACAGCAGGAATTGATGATGATTCTCTACTTGCACCTCAATGGTGTAGAAATAAAAATCAACAAGTAAAACACATAAATGCAGCACTTAAAAAAGTAGGACTAAAATATTAATGTGCCGTAAGTTGTGTAAACTGCGCTACACTTCTAAAATATGGTGGAAACCTAAAATAGACATAAAATTGATGTGCATGACCAGGTTTTAAATTACGAGCAACAACAAACTTTTTTACAAGTGTCTGTGGCTTACTCTTATCAATTCCAAAACTACCTGTAAAAAAATCTAAAAATCCACTTGGCTTGTAAAAATTTCCACCTTTTACGTTCCCTGTAACATGCCCTTTATTTACTAATTTAATCTCAAGAGTAACCTTTCCAATAGGATACTTTCCTACATTTTTCACTATGCCCGTGTAAGAAATACGTTCCAAACTCAGTAGCCTACTGTTCTTAAGATCATACAATTTTACATGTTTAGTATATTTATCTACCACAAAAATAGAAAAAACTGCCATAAAAACAGTAATAAGTGTCACTGTAAAAAGCATAGAATACATCATCTTTTGGTTTTTCTCTTTCATTGCGCGAATAATACCTATTATAAACATCACAAAAATAACAATTAGCACCATATAGTGCCATACATTAAATGAACTCATCTGCAACTAGCTCCTAGAGTAAGATTGTACTCCTTAGAGTATCTAAAAGGCTCTACAAAGAGCTTAAATTCTCTTGTTGTACCTTTGGGTATGTTATGCAAAATAAGAGCGCTGCGTTTAAGCGGTTTTATTTTATAAATATAATTTTTTAATCTGTTAGATGTAGATTTATAAACAGTAGCAACAACCTTACACTCTGTAAAATTAAACTTCGACTCATTACTAAGCGTTGCATGTACGACAATGGCATCCACAAAGTTAAGCTTCTTTTGCGAAATAAGTTTTGTGGAGTTTTTAAAAAGGTATTTGTGTAGCTCAATATAACCTACAGTCGGACCTGCAATTAAAAAAGTGAAGCCTAGCAAAACAAAAAAAATAACAATGCCAAGCCTGTTTCGCAGTAAAATCGCAAGGATTATAAAGAGTAAAAAAAGAGTAAATGCAACGCCAAAAAGTATGTAATCATAAATTAAAAGATGGTGTACAAAAGCGAGGATTTTCTCTTTCATATAAGTCTCTAATCTTCTCTTGAGTTCTTCTCAGCAATGCCACTCATATCAAATCTACGAGCAAGCTCTTGCTTAATTCTATCTGGTGAAATATTTTTTGAAGCAAGTGCGACAAGCATATGATAGGTCAAATCTGCAGCTTCATAGACCATTTCATGCTCATCATTATCTTTATGTGCAAAACAGTACTCACCAGCCTCTTCTACAACTTTTTTAAGTATAGTGTTTTCACCTTTACTTAAAAGTTTTGCAGTCCATGAAGTTTTTGGATCTGCATTTTTACGCTCTTGAATCGTATGATAAAGCGTGTCTATAACCCCATAGGCCTCTTGTGTATCTACCTCAACTTTAGTAGTGATGTCACCACTTTCAAGCTCTGTAAAGAAACATGATTTACGCCCAGTATGACACGCTACACCATTTTGTTTTACTTTAATAAGTAGAGTATCATTATCACAATCAATAAAAAAAGATTTTATCTCTTGTGTATGTCCACTACTCTCACCCTTTTTCCAAATGCGTTGTTTACTTCTTGAAAAGTAGTGTGCAATTTTTGTTGTAAGTGAAAGTTCTAAGGCCTCTTTGTCCATATATGCCATCATTAAAACTTCATTCGAACCACTCTCCTGCACAATCACAGGAAGAAGCTCTTGTTTATCCCAATCAACTCTATTTAATATCTCTTGCATCTCTATTTAGCCGTTGTTCTTTGTTTTATATCTTTTGTATCTACCCAAATATTTGGAGTAGAACCACCAGGAGTTAAGAAGATTTTAGCATCTTTATTCACACGAAGAGCATCATTAAACTGACCTTGAACTTGCATCTGTTTAAGCTCAAGAAGTTTACTTGTTAATGATTTTGCAATAAGTAAGTTCGCTTTTGCCTGTGCATCTGCATTTATAGTAATGGCATCTGCCTTACCTTTTGCCTCAATTCTTGCTTGATCAGCTACACCTTGTGCTTGTGCTGCTTTTTTAAGTGCCTCTTGTTTTGCTCGTTGCACATCTTGCTCTGCTTTTTGAACCTCTTGTTTTGCGATCTGAACTCTTTCTATTTGGTCTTTTACTTTTGCAGGTAAAATAATATCACGAAGTTGAACTGATTGTAAAATAACAGGAGTATTTTTTAGACTTGCAATATTTTTTCTCAAACCTGCTTCAATCTCTGCTGCAATCTTATCACGGATCATAGGAAGAGATTCTGCATCATACTGACCAATAACATTACGAACAACATCACGCACAACTGGATTTATAATTTTATCTTCCCAGCTAAAACCCCAGTTTGAAATCGTCTGTGCAGCAAACTGTGCATTTAATCTATACTGTACTGTTAATTCAATAGAAACAGGAAGCCCACGCTTATCAAGCACAGTAACAGCAGGTTTAGAAACAATTCCTGACTCTCGCCCTGAATTTACCTCTATATGTGAAGCATAGTTGATTATACGAACTTTTGTATCTACTCTATAAACTTTTTGAATCACAGGAATAATAAAATGCAATCCTGGCAGAAGTGCCTGCTCTTGATACCTACCATTTGTACTTAAAATCCCACGCTCACCCTCTTGTACAATAGTAAAAGGTTTAGCAAGTAGTAATACAAGAATAATACCAATGATTACATATATAGCAGCAGCTTTGCCTCCACCAAAATTAAAGTCTAAATTTGGCATTTGCGGCCCTTTAGGTCCGTTACCATTGCCACCACTAGAGTTTGACTGCTTATTAAAACCGCCTCCCTCACTCTTCTTTTTATTAAAGTAATCGTTCATATCTGAAGCCATAAGTATATTCTCTTCTTTCATTTAAGTTCCTAGTTACACAGCATCAACATATGTTAAGTAGTGCTCATATTTTTTATTTCTACCAAAAACAATATCAAAGTATTCACTTTGAATAATTGCTGTAATTTCACCACGTGAGCCACAACCAATCTCTCTTGCATCAACAAGAGCAATAGGTGTAATCTCAGCAGCAGTTCCCGTTAAGAATGCCTCATCTGCAACATAAACCTCTTCTCTTGTAATCCTACGACGAGTTACTTTATAACCCATATCTGTAGCCATTTCAATAACCATTTTTTGTGTAATTGATGCAAGAGCATTATCACTTGGAGGTGTAATTATCTCACCATCTTTTATCATAAAAAATGAAGCGCCACTTGCTTCTGCAACATAACCTTGATCATCAAGCAGAAGTGCTTCATCATAACCAGCATCTATTGCTTCATATTTTGCCATTTGAGAGTTTAAGTAGTTTGCCGTAGCCTTTGCTTTGCCCATATTTGAAGTATTTGCAGGTCTTGTCATAGAGACAATTTTTAGTCTAATTCCTTTACGCATTCCCTCTTCACCAAGGTAAGCACCCCACTCCCATGCCGCTACTGCAGTCTCAACAGGTGCATCTTTATGGTAAAGTCCCATAACACCATACCCTAAAAATGAAAAAGGACGAAGATATACATTGTCACCTGTAAATTCATTTTTACGAACAAGCTCAATTTGTGCAAGATTTAACTCTTCTACACTATAAGGAATATTAATCATAGTCATTTTAGCTGATTCTTTCAGGCGTTTCGTATGATCATTCAAACGAAAAATCGCATATCCTCTATCTGTTTTATATGCCTTAGTTCCCTCAATAACACCATTTCCATAATGAATTGTATGTGTTAGTACATGTACTTTAGCATCTTCCCATGCAACAAATTTTCCATTCATCCAAATATATTTGGCTGCGTCCATAAAAATTCTCCAGTTATTATAATAATTGCTATTTTATCCAAAATGATATTTATATTGTATTAACTATTAAGTAAAAACTCATTATAATTCTCTTTAATAATAAATATTAGGAAAACATGTGAGTCAATACGCAAACTACAAAGAGATAGACCAAGCACAACTGCAAAAAGATATAGATGATATTAAGAAAACACTTAAAGTAGGACAAAAAGATTTTGAACATCTTTTGAAGTTAGAGAAATGGGGGAGATTTGCAACTATTTTAGGATTTATACTTATTGCAGCAGTCACAATATTCAGTAGTTATAATTCAGGTATTTCACTTTTTGATTTTTGGTTTTTTGGAACTTTTGGTGCATTTTTAATTGGGATTGGGAATGTCGCACGCTGGTCAAATGTAACACATCCAATACTCCATGGTGCTTATGATAAAGTACCAAATATTCCTCACAGATACACTAAAGCTGGATTTGCAGCAGGAAATCGCAGATATATTGATTGGCTTGACTGGATAACACCTGATGCTTGGGCATATGAGCATAACATAATGCATCACTACCATTTAGGAGAACTAGACGACCCTGATAATGTTGAAAAAAATCTTGAATGGCTCCATAAAGCTAAAGTTCCTATGTGGATGAAGTATGCAGTTGTTTATTTATTTGCAGGTATGTGGAAACTCGCATACTATGCTCCAAATACACAAAGAATTTTAGCAAACAAAGAGAATAAAACTATGAATGATCCACGAAGTCAAAAGTATGACTTCTCTCCTTTTACTAAAAAAGGACGTGAACTTTGGACACAGTATCTTCTACCTTATGGAGTTTTTCAATTTATCTTTTTACCACTACTATTTTTACCATTTGGATGGGGTGCAGTTGGTACTGCGTTTGGCTTTTTAGTACTTGGTGAACTTTTTGCGAATTTACACTCATTTTTGGTCATTGTTCCAAATCATTCAGCAGAAGATATTTACCAATTTTCAACACCGCATAAAACGCAAGGAGAGTACTATCTGCGTCAAATTATGGGAAGTGTGAATTACAACACTGGTACAGATATGATAGACTTTTTACATGGATTTTTAAACTACCAAGTTGAGCATCATCTTTTTCCAAATATGCCGCACTCATTCTACCAAGATATGCAGCCAATAGTAAAAGATATATGTAAAAAGCATAATTTGGAGTATAGACAAGAGTCTGTTTGGAAGAGATTTTTTATGACTATTGAACTAATGGTTGGAAACACAAAAGTCTTACGAGTCGAAGGGGTTTAGTACTTCTTCAACTCACTGTTTATCTGCACATACGCCTCTAAAATTCCCGTCTCAAAATAATCAATATTGTATTTTTTTGCAAACTCTTTTGTAATCTTTTGTACTTTTAAAAGATTAAATCGTGGTGCTTTTGGAAAGAGATGATGTTCTATTTGAGTGTTGAGTCCTCCATAAAACCAGTGTACAATCATACCACCACGTAAAGAACGTGAACCTCGCATCTGCAACTCCATCCATGAGAGCTTACTGCCTACTTCATTATCAAAAACTTCACATCCTAAATGATTGGTAATAAACCCAAACGCAAGCCATGGAGAGAGTGTAAAATTCAGCGTCAATGCGACAATAATAGCCTCACTTAAAGGCAGAAAATAAAATACAGGTCCCCAAATAAGTGGCCAATGTAGCAGCATTAAAGAAAACTCTCCCCATTTTTTACGCTTAATTACAAAATTATATGACTGTGCAACAAACGCAGGATACATAAAAAACATGGCACCCCAAAAAACCAAATACTTTGTTTTTTTCAGCCAAGCTTTATTACCTTTTTTATGTGTAAAAGCACCATCCATTGCATTTATATCTACATCTTTTTCGATAATATTACACCAAGTATGGTGATTGACATTATGTTTAAAATCCCACCAAGAAGAGGAGTTACTTAAAATGATTGCAGAAAAAGGATAACTCAGTTTAAAAGAGAGTGCTTTGTCTTTAAAATATTGTCTATGAAGAATATCGTGAGAAACAAAAACAGCGCGTGTAAAAACCAGACTCATAAAGAGACCTAAAAGAATACTTTTGTACGGATAGGCAATATTGATTGCATTCCAATGAAACAACGCATAATAGATAAATGCCATACTTATAATGATAGCAAGCATCTCAACACTACCTCGAATAGGAACTCTATTTAAAAGCCCAGCCTCTCGTACCTCTTGTTTTAACTCTTCAAACATCTCTTTAGACATCACTCAATCCCCCATATTTCGAATAAGGAGTTATAATAACTTTAATTTGCTGAAATAATAGAATAAAAGATGAAAGAAGAGTGGCAAAGCTAAAAAGCTTCACACTCTATAAGGAGAAAATGAAATTTGAAATTTGTTTATAATAAATAGATTTTTAGAAATCTATTTGAGTTGTTAGCATATATGCTGTACTTTTAGGAGTTGCTGTTCCCGCTTTATGTTCATTGTCATTTACTGTAACATTTGCTACCCACTCAACATTACGGTTTTGTTTCCAAGCTATACCACCAATATAAGTGTTTTTAGCATATTTTTTTGCACCACTTACTACATCTGGTGTCCATTTATCTGCTCTTGCAAATGCTTTGTATTGATGTTCTTCACCTATACGACCTTCAACGTTGAAAGAGTAACCATCACCAGAACCTTTAGAGACTGCACCTGTAGCAGATGAATTAGTTGATGTATCTGTAGATGTAACATATTGACCAGAAATCAAGAATGCAGGCATATTATACACTGTGTGAAAACCATAAAAATCTAAATCATCATATTTATTTGTTACACTGTTTAAAGAGTGTTTTTGATTTAACTGACCAAAGAATGAGGCATCAAGATAAGTGTTTTTGTCAGGATGACCTTTTGTTCCAAGTAGGTGACCTGTAAATCTCCATTCTAAACTCATACCATTTGATGTTTGTGCAGAGTGATACCCTTCACCATTAAAAACACCATAATCAGCATCAAAGTATTTTGTTCTTGTTTTTGCCATTACACCAAAGTCAGCTGAACTTGAAATATGTGCAGAATTTCCATTTTCAATCAAAATTTCAGAGGTACTTCTGTACAGCCAAGAGTTATGCTCTTCATAATCATGCCAAGGACGATGTGCCAAACCAATTTCTAAACTTGTTGCTGTTACAACATCATGTAAATTTAAGTAAGCATATTTTGCACGAACAATCATACTACCATTTGTATTTGCAGTTGTACTTTTTTCTCTTGTTAAATCCATTGTAATACGATAGTAAGATTTAGGATCATCTAATAAATATGCTTTTAATTGAAAATATCCACGACGAACTTCAAAATCTTGAGTATCTTGTGTTGCAGAATTTGCATAATCAGTATATTTATACCCAATAAATGCTTGTCCATCAAATTTCAATTTATCTGCATGAGAAAAAACTGAAGTAGGAGTTTTAATCAATGTTCTGCCTTCAGCAGCTTGAGTAAATACTTGCCCATTAGCATCTTGATATAATTTTAATGCACCTGCGTTTGCAGCAACTGAACCTAGAGTTAAAGCAGCTAAAGCTGATAAAACGATTTTTTTCATTTTTGTAATTTCCTTGTTTGTTTTGATGCTCGAAGTCTATTACAGTTTGGTTACGAAAAGATTACGAAACAAAATAGACTCTTTTAAACGCAGCAGGAGTATTCTATATATAATAGAAAATTTAATTTACAAAAATAGTCCTACGAAGATATATTTGTAATCTCTTTGTAACCAAAGTATCTTATACTTTCACAACTTAAATTTAAAAGGTGTAATAAATGACAAAAGTACTTAAACTTGCTCTTGCAACTTCAGTTTTAGCTGGGGCTCTTTCGGCTAATGATGTAATCAAAGGAAGCGGTGCTTCTTTTCCTTATTCTGTATATCAACAATGGATTAAAGCTTACAATAAAGATACTGGTATCAAAATTGACTATATTAGTGAAGGTTCTGGTGCTGGTATTAAACATATCGAAGCGAGACAATCAAACTTCGGTGGAAGTGATAAACCTCTTACTCCAAGAACACTGAAAAAACATAAGCTTTACCAATTCCCAGCAGTTGTTGGTGCGATTACAATGGCATACAATATTCCAAATCATAACGACATCAAATTAAGCCGTGCAGCAATCGCTGAAATCGCACTAGGTCACATTAAATACTGGGATAACAAACTCATTACAATGAGTAACCCTGCCGCACATTTACCACACAAAAAATTAACATTTGTTCACCGTTCAGATGCAAGTGGAACTACATTTAACTTTACTTACTACCTAGCAAAAAGTAACCTTGAGTGGAGAAAAGCATTTGGTGCAAAAAAATCTGTAACTTGGCCTGGTGATCATCATGTTGGTGGAAAAGGAAACCCAGGTGTTGGCGCGCTTATCAAACAGACTCCATACTCTGTGGGTTATATGGATTACGCTGATGCAAAATCTAACAACATCACAATGGCAACAGTAGAAAATAGAGAGGGGTACTATGTTAAGCCAACTCTTAAAGCATTTCAACAAAGTGCTGCAAAAGCTAGTTTTGATCCAAGAAAAGATTTCTATGCTATCATCGCAGACCCTGCAGGTGCAAAATCTTACCCTATTGTAGCGGGAACTTTCATTTTACTTCCAAAAGAACATAAAGCAATGGATAAAAAAGTAACAGCATTCTTTGACTGGTCATATAAAAATGGTGCAGATATAGCTTCAAGCCTTGGATATGTTCCATTACCAAACACTTTAACAACAAAAATTAAAAAATATTGGGAAGAAAAAGGGATTAAATAATCCCCCTTCTTCTCTCATCTGCCCCCTTTATAAAATAAAATTTCACAATTTCATTTTCTTCCTTATTCTCCCTTTTTTGTAGAGGGGGCACCTCCATGTAATCTCTTTGTAATTAAATTTTTATATAATATCGTTATCAATTTAATGAGGTCTATTTCATGGAAAAAATCTTTCAAAAGTTCGCCTTTTCTAGTGCTACTTTAGTGTTTATCATTCTGCTTGGGATTTTTATCACACTTTTTAATGCAGCTAGACCTGCTATTAATGAGTTTGGTTTAAACTTTATAGTTGACCCTGCATGGAATAAAGAGGTTCCTATTACAACACCTCAAGCCAAAACAGATAAAAGTGTTACACAAAGTGCTGTCTCAAATACAGATGATGAAACAGTTGATGTAAATGACTTTGGTGATGATTCTGATGATATGATGATGCAAGATGAAGATGACACGCCTACAAAGACTATTTATGGTGGTTTAGTGCCACTTGTAGGGACTATTTTTTCAACGCTTATCGCACTTGCGTTTGCTATGCCAATTGCTATGGGTATTGCAATCTTTTTAGCTGAAATTGCTCCAAAAAAGATTGCAACCTTTGTCGGTGGTGCTATTGAGCTGCTTGCTGCCATTCCTAGTATTATATTTGGTATGTGGGGGCTTTACTATTTTGCCCCTATTGTAGCCGCTCTCTTTGGAGGTTTTCAAGTCTCACTACTCACAGCTGGACTTGTCTTAGGGGTTATGATTCTTCCATTTATGGCAGCCATTACAAGAGACTCTATGAACACCACACCAGATATTTTAAAAGAGTCTGCCTATGCTCTTGGTGCTACAAAGTTTGAAGTTATTAAAGATGTAATTTTTCCATATTCAAAAGTTGGAATTATTGGCTCTATCATCCTCTCTTTAGGACGCGCGCTTGGTGAGACAATGGCAGTTGCATTTCTTATTGGTTCTATCTTTGAATTGCCACATAAGATTACAGACCCGACCATCTCGATTCCAGTTGCACTAGCAAACAACTTTGGTGAGGCAAGCGGGCTTGGTATGAGTTCTCTTTTTTATCTTGCACTTATCCTCTTTGTTATGAGTTTTGCAGTTATCTCTTTTGCAAAATTCTATTTTCTAAGAAAGGCTAACTAATGAGAAGATTGCTTATAAATAAAATCATTTTAACACTATCTACAATCTCTGCTCTTATAGGTCTTGCATTTTTAGCGTGGATTTTAGTAACGCTTTTTGTAAAAGGTCTAAGCTCTTTTCACTTTTCACTTTTTGTAAATGACCTTATAGATAATGGTCTTCGTAACCTCATCATAGGACAGTTTATCTTGGCAGGGATGGCGAGTGTTATTGGTATTCCTCTTGGAATGGTCGCTGGTATTTACATTAGAGAGTATGGACAAGGGCGCTATGCAAATCTTATTAGAAATCTAAGTGATATTATGATGAGTGCGCCTTCTATCGTCATCGGTGCATTTGTTTATGCCATCATTGTTGTTCCAACAGGACATACCAGTGGTTTTGCAGGTTCTATTGCTCTTGCAATTATGATGATTCCTATCGTTATTAGCACAACAGACTCTATGCTTTCGCTTGTTCCAAAAGAGTTGCGAGAAGCGGGAATTGCACTTGGTGCTAGCAAATACAAAGTTATCTTTGATATTGTTATAAAATCTGCAAAAGTAGGAATTATGACAGGAATCTTACTTGCGTTTGCAAGAATTGTAGGAGAGACTGCACCGCTTCTTTTTACCTCACAAACAAGTAACTACTTCACACTTGATTTAACACATGCATTTCCATCTCTTAGTGTAAGTATTTATGATCTTGCAAGTGACGTGCAGACAAGTAGTAGAGATTTGGCTTGGGCAGCATCGTTCATACTTACAGTTATGGTGCTTGTTATCAACCTTACGGGTAAATTTATCACAAGAAATAAAAAATAAGGAAAGAATTACTATGCCAGTTATGAATATTAAAAAATTCTCTTTTACATATCCAGGGGTGAGTGACCCTTCACTAAAAAATATTACACTGCCTATTAAGAAAAACAAGATAACTGCACTTATAGGTCCTAGTGGTTGTGGTAAATCAACCCTTCTGCGTTCAATGAACAGAATCCATGACCTCTACCCTGGAAATAAATATGAGGGAAAAATAGATCTTCTTGATTTTGAGAGTGGAAAGTATAAAAATATTTTAGATATTAAAAAAGAGAATGAGTTTATAAAACTACGCCAACAGGTGGGAATGATTTTTCAAAAACCTACACCATTTCCTATGAGCATATTTGATAATGTTGCTTATGGATTAAAAATCGATGGTATTAAAAACAAAAGTGAACTCTCTGACCGTGTAGAAGCAGCCCTTAAAGGTTCTGCTCTTTGGAGTGAAGTGAGTGATAGACTAGGAAAATCAGCTATGGGACTCTCAGGTGGACAGCAACAGCGCCTTTGTATTGCCCGTGCAGTTGCAGTGAAACCTGAAGTTCTACTCTTTGATGAGCCAACTTCAGCACTTGATCCTATCTCAACTGCGGCCATTGAAGAACTCATCGTTGAACTTAGAAACGATATAAGTATTGCTATTGTTACGCATAATATGCAGCAGGCTTCAAGAATAAGTGACTACACTGCGTTTATGTATTTAGGTGATTTAGTTGAGTATGATAAGACAGAAAATATCTTCTTAAATCCAAAAGAGAAACGAACAGAAGATTATATTACTGGCCGTTTTGGTTAAAAATAGATAAAATAAGATAAAAGGGAATATATATGCTACCAACATTTAAAACAAACCTAGATGAAGTAAAAAGTAAAATCACATCTATAGGAGAAGATTTAGTAAAGGCAAATGAGCTTATACTTGAAGCTTTGAAAGATTGTAATCAAGAGCTTTTTAATGAAGCAAGAAACTCCATTAAAAATATTACTTCAAGAACAGATGAAATAGACAATGCCATCATCAAGATTCTTGCACTCTATACTCCAGAAGCAAAAGATCTTAGACGGGTTGTTGCCTACTTTAAAATTACAAATGAAGTGGCACGAGCATGTTCAAATACAAGAAGTTTCATACGTGGGTTTACTGCTGTTTGTAATGACCTTGAAATCAAAACAATCAACGAATACACTCTGCCTATGCAAGCTTCAACAGTAAAAGCTATTAAAACGAGTATTATGATGATTAACATTGATGATACAGATGAATTGCAAGAGATGTATGAAGAGGTGCTTATTGAAGAGAATAAAGCTGATGATTTATATGAAATGATAGAGAGAAATCTCGTTTCAGAAGCAGAAAATTCCGCACAAAGTTTTGAAAAGTTTCATAAAATGCTTAAAGCTTTAAGAAAGAGTGAAAAGATTGCAGGTCGCGCAATTAGTGTTGCAAATCTACTTGTTTACATTAAACTCGGCGGAACAATACACAACTAAAAATATAAAGGCAAAAAGTGTTAAAATTTCACCAAATAATCTTACGAAAATTCTTAATACTTTTTGCATCTCTCTTTTTACTTGTAGGAGCAATCGTTCACTACTGGACTTATGAATACTACATAGAATCATCCAAACAGTCGCTTATACAAGACCTTGACCTTATCTCTTATACCATTAATTCCAAAAGTGATTTAGATGCACTTGCAAAAAAAATCAAAAAAAATCTACAGCTGCGTTTAACAATCATAAGTAAAAATGGACTTGTCCTTGCAGAAGCTTACAAGGACAAAACAACTATGGATAACCATAGATATAGACTAGAGATTATGCAAGCAGATAAGAAAGATTTTGGCATTATAATCCGTCACTCACATACTCTAAACAAAGATATGCTCTATGTAGCAAAAAAAATAAAAATAAAAAATAAAATTCTTTATATTAGACTAGCAAAAGAGCTTAAAGGAATTTATCATGAATTTCTTAATCTCGGTATTAAAATCTCTGCTGTTTTAATTCTCTTTTTTATTGTCTTATTTATTATAAGTTATAAAATAAATTCACAAATCCAGTATGAAACAGATAAAATTGTTAAGTTTTTAAAAGCATTGACAAAAAAAGACAAACCAAGACATATCTCTTCAAATTACTCTCAAGAGTTTGCACTCATCACAAGCCTTCTTACAAAAGTCTCAAAAATTTTGGCAAAAAAAGATAAACAACAAGAGAAATATACTCGTAAACTACAAAATTCCAACAAGCAAAAAGATGACATTATTTCTGCCATCTCGCATGAGTTCAAAAATCCTATTGCCGTTGTAAATGGCTACTCACAAACACTGCTTGAAGATCAAAATATCAATGCTAATATACGAAAAAAGTTTCTAACAAAAATTTACAACAATGGAACAAAACTTAGTGAACTCATTGATACACTCAGACTCTCTATGAAGCTTGACGGAGATACACAATCCATACAAACACATAAAACAAATCTCTATGAATTAGCGTATGAAACCGTTCAAACACTGCAGCTAACATATCCACGCAAACATATCATCATACAAGGTGATAAAAGCGTTTTTATAGATGTGGATAAAACACTCTTTGGAGTTGTAATCAGTAACCTAATAGAAAATGCCCTTAAATATTCAGAAGATGAAGTGATAGTCAAAATTTCTCAAAAAACTCTTGAAGTTATTGACACGGGAATAGGTATTAACGAAAAAGATTTGGACAACATTACACAAAAATTTTACAGGGTACATCAAAATTCTTGGAATAACTCACTAGGGCTTGGACTCTTTTTAGTCAATAAAATCATTGCCCTACATCACTTCACACTTAAAATAAGTTCCAAAGTGAATAAAGGTTCAACATTTTCTATTGTGTTTTAAAGAACAACTCACTCATTTGTAATGATTTGAAACACATTTACTTTCTGTCTCTTTTTTAATCAAAATTACATCAAAGATTACAAATTATTGAGATATACTACAAAAAGATAAAAATCAGGAGAAAATTAATGGGAAAATTCGTTAATAATATAGAAGAGTTCTTTACATTTTGTAATGAAAATGATGTTCAATTTGTAGATTTAAGATTTAGTGATATTAAAGGTGCTTGGCACCATCTTAGTTACCGTTATAGTGCGGTAAATGCAGAAAATTTAGAAAATGGTTTCCCATTTGACGGTTCTTCAATCGAAAACTGGCAACCAATTAATGAATCTGATATGCTTTTAAAAGCAGATGCTACAACTGCATTTTTAGATCCTTTTACTGCTGATCCAACTGTAATTCTATTTTGTGATGTATATGACATTTACAAAAATGAACTTTATGAAAGATGTCCTCGTTCAATAGCTAAAAAAGCACTTCAATATGCAACTGATCATGGTATTGCAGATGCTGCATACTTTGGACCTGAAAATGAATTTTTCATTTTTGATGATGTAAAATTTGTTGACAATATGAATGAAATGGGCTTTAAAGTAGATACTGAAGAGGGTGAATGGAACTCAAACACAGACTACGAAGGTATGTACAATACAGGTCACAGACCAGGAACTAAAGGTGGTTACTTCCCAGTTGCACCAACAGATTCTATGGTAGATATGCGTGCCGAAATGATGCAAGTTTTAGAGCAAGTTGGTCTTGAAGTTATTCTTGGTCACCACGAAGTTGCTCAAGGTCAAGGTGAGATTGGAATCGTTTTTGGTGACATCATTGAAGCTGGTGATAATGTTCAAAAATACAAATATGTTTGTAAAATGATTGCACACTTAAATGGTAAAACATGTACATTTATGCCAAAACCACTTTATGGTGACAATGGTAACGGTATGCACGTACATCAATCACTCTGGAAAGATGGTAAAAACCTTTTCTACAAAGAAGGAAACTATGGTAACCTTTCAGAATTAGCTGTTAACTATGCTGCAGGTATCTTTAAACACTCTGCTGCTGTTGCATCTTTTACTAATCCAACAACAAACTCATACAAAAGACTTCTTCCAGGTTTTGAAGCGCCAAGTATCTTAACTTACTCTGCTAAAAACCGTTCAGCTGCTTGTCGTGTTCCTTATGGAGCTGGTGAAAAAGCTACTCGTATTGAGATGAGATTCCCAGATAGCACTGCTTGTCCTTATCTTGCATTTGCTGCTATGATGATGGCTGGTCTTGATGGTATTTCTAACAAAGATGTTCCTGTGGGTCCACTTGATGAAGATCTTTTTGAGCTTTCTCAAGCAGAAATTGCAGAAAGAGGAATTCCTCAAATGCCACATACACTTCGTGAAGCATTAGAAGGTCTTGCACAAGATTACAAATTCTTAGAGCCTGTATTTTCTGAAGAGTTTATTAAGACATATTTAGACTATAGATTTGATCGTGATGTTATTCCTGATGAAGGTCGTCCAACTGCTTACGAGTTTAAAACTACTTACCAGTGCTAGGCTATTAGCCTTCACTTTTTCCCACTTTTGTGGGAATAAATCTTACATTTTATCTTCAAAATATTTCAATCTCAACTACCAAACTTTTTTATAATACAAAATTTGATATAATTCGCAAATTAATAACGAATGTAAGAGTCTGTTATTAAAATTTCAAGCAAAAGGATTCAAAATGATGAATCATATACCACAAGGTAAATATAGACCTTATCCAAAAATAGATTTGCCAAATAGACAATGGCCTGATAATACTATTACAAAAGCACCCCGCTGGTGTAGTGTAGATTTACGTGATGGCAATCAAGCACTTATTAACCCAATGGATATGCAAAAAAAACTTGAACTTTTCAGACTCTTACTCAAACTCGGATTTAAAGAAATAGAAGTTGGTTTTCCATCTGCCTCTAAAATAGAATATGATTTTTTACGCCGTCTTGTGGATGACAATCTTATTCCTGATGATGTAACAGTACAAGTGCTTGTTCAGGCTCGTGAACATTTAATAGCAAAAACTTTTGATGCTTTACGTGGGGTCAAAAAAGCAACTGTACATCTTTATAACTCTACAAGTGTTGCTCAGAGAAAAATCGTCTTTTCAAAATCTCAAGAGGAGATTATTGCGCTTGCCCTTGAAGGTGTTGATTTGGTAAAAAAATATGAAGCAAATCATAATGGAGAGATTTACTTAGAGTACTCTCCTGAAAGCTTTACAGGAACAGAGTTAGAGTTTGCAGCTACTATTTCAAACGCAGTCACAGCACGCTGGGGCATATCGGACAATAGAAAAGTAATCATCAATCTACCTGCAACAGTAGAGATGGCAACGCCAAATATTTATGCCGATCAGATAGAGTGGATGTGTAGAAATTTAGACAATAGAGAAAATGTCATCATCTCAACGCATACACATAATGATAGAGGTACATCAATAGCAGCAACAGAGCTTGCTATTTTAGCAGGTGCCGACAGAGTGGAGGGAACACTTCTTAGTAATGGTGAGCGTACAGGAAATGTAGACATCATCACATTAGCACTTAATATGACAAGTCAAGGTATAGATACAGGGCTTGATTTTTCAGATGTAAATGAAGTTGTAGCAGTTGTAGAAAAAGTAACTGAACTTCCAACGCATCCTCGCCATCCTTATGTGGGTGAGCTTGTTTACACTGCATTTTCTGGTTCACATCAAGATGCAATTAACAAAGGTTTAGCCTACCAACAAGCAAAAGAGGAGCCATTTTGGGAAGTGCCATATTTACCAATAGACCCTGCCGATGTTGGACGTACTTATGAGTCCATTATCCGTATTAACTCACAATCAGGTAAAGGTGGTGTAGCGTACATTTTAGAAAAAAACTATGGTTACCATCTTCCAAAAGCAATGCATCCAGAGATTGGTCGTGCAGTGCAAGCACTTAGCGATGCAGAGGGAAGAGTTTTAGAGAGTGAAGAGATTTTAAAAGTATTTAAAGACAACTACTTTAACATCAAAGAGCATATAACTTTTAAAGATGTCTCTTTAACTTCTGATAATGGTAACTCAAAATGCACTTTAAGTTATCTTCATAATGGCAAAGAGATAACTTCGCAAGGCGAAGGCAACGGTCCAATAGATGCATGCAAAGATGCTCTTATGAAAGAGTATGAAAACAACTTTAGTGTAAAATCCTATTCAGAACACTCATGTGGCAATAAAAGCAGCGCAAAAGCAGTTGCATACATAGAAATACAGAGTGAAAAAGTACTTTCATGTTTTGGTGTTGGAGCAGATAATGACATTACAGTTGCTTCAATTAAAGCACTCTTTTGTGCTTTAAACAGAGCGTTTAACTAACAGTTAAAATACTAACTCCCCTTCTGGATCTGTATCTTCATCTACACGGGGAGGCTTAGAAATATTACTAAAATACTCTTTTTTGCCATTAATTTGTACCTCTATTATACCATCTGGCACATCAAATTTACGCTTAATTTGAGGGTAAAGTTTTAGTAACTGCTGGTAATATCTCCTAAACGCAGGACCTGAAACACGCCCTCCTGTCTCTTTATGATACATTGGTGTATTGTCATCATTACCAAACCAAACTACTGTCTCAATTGTTGGAGAATAACCAGCAAACCATGCATCCATATTGTTATTTGTTGTACCAGTTTTTCCTGCAAGTTCTATACCTCTTGCTCTTGCGCGTCGCCCCGTTCCTCTTTTTACAACATCTTCTAAAATTGTTGTCATAATATAAGACTGAGTCTGAGGTGAAGTTCTCATTTGTTTGTCTTGTTTCTCATAAACAGTACTGCCTCGTTTCTCTATAGAACTAATAAGATGAGGAGCAACCTGCACACCTTTGTTAGAAAATGATGTGTAATAACCTGCCAATTGAAGTGGTGAAAGAGAGATTGTTCCAAGTGCAATAGATAAATCATGTGGCAAATTTTTAATATGAAACTTTTGCAACTCTCTTAAAAGCTGATGCAATCCTATATCGTTAACAAGATTAATGGTTGCAAGGTTTCTTGAGTGTACCAAGGCATTTCTCAAGGAGATAAGCCCTTTGTAATCTTTTTCATAATTTTCAGGCTGCCACTTCATATCTTTACCATTTTTTTCATAATCATAAGTTTTTGCAATATCAACAAGTTTCGTAGCACCACTGTACCCCAAATCTATGGCAACCTGATAAATAAACGGTTTAAATGCAGAACCAGGTTGTCGTCTACCTTGTGTTGCACGATTATAAGAACTTTTTTTATAATCTACACTTCCAACAAGTGCTAAAATATCCCCACTTTTTGAATCCAAAGAGACCATTGCACCATTTAACTGTGACACATTGACATCTTGTGGCTCAAACTCTTCATCTCCATTTGCACGTGCCTGTTCTAATTTTTGTAAATCTTTTTCTTTATACTTCCCTATTCTTTTTAGTGCTAAATCATAAGCATATTTGAGTGATTTTTTTGCTGCATTTTGTAATCGTAGATCAATAGTCGTATGCACTTCATACCCACCAGTTTTAAAATCTCTAATACCCATCTTTCTCATTCTTCTCTCAACAGCATCAACAATGAAAGGGGCTCTATTTTGAGTAAGTGTATCATTATAAACTTTAGGGTTTTCAACCAGTGCTTTTTCAAACGCAGCGTCATCAATCCATCCTAGAGTATGCATTCTCGTCACAACACGATTTGCTCTACCCATAGAAATTTCATAATTTTTCGTTGGTGCATAGGTACTTGGTGCTTTTGGCAATCCAACTAAAATTGCCATCTCTTTGAGTGTCAAATCTGATAACTTTTTATGAAAGTAGCCATTTGCCGCCGTTTTAATGCCATAATAACCATGTCCATAATAAATTTCATTCAAATAACGCTCAAGTATCTGCTCTTTTGTTAAAGCATTTTCTACTTTATAGGAGTAAATAAACTCTTTTATTTTACGAGAAATCTTTTTCTCACGAGTAAGAAGTTTATTTTTTACAAGCTGTTGGGTAATTGTACTTGCTCCCTCTACCATCTTTCGTGCCTTGACATCTTTAATGAATGCCCGAAAAATAGCACCAAAATTCACCCCAGAATGTTCAAAAAATGTTGTATCTTCTATGGCAACAAGGGCTTCGACTATACGAGGAGGAATATCATTAAATTTAACATAAGATCTATTTTGTTTATCAAATACATTTGCAATTTTTTCACCATTTTTATCATATATATGACTAGTAAGTGGTGGATTAAAATTGACTAATGATGATATGTCATAATTATAATTAAAATAGTAATACCCTACTATAAGAAAAGGAGACAAAACTCCCAATACAAAAAGTGTTATAAATGTTTTTTTTATCATTCTCTATATTTCCTATTTGCAAAATTTGCTTCTATTAATGTTTTTGTATACTCTTGTTCTGGATTACTCAAAACATTCTCTAAATTCCCAGATTCAACAACCAGCCCATCTTTAATGATGCAAACATCCTCGCATAAATCTTTTGCAGATGCAATATCGTGCGTAACAAAAAGCATTTTAAATGCCTCTTTTTTTTGAAGCTTTTTTAAAAGTTCTAAAATAATCTGCTTGGTTTTTGGATCAAGCGCCGTTGTTGGTTCATCTAGCAGTAAAAGCTTAGGATGCTTCTCTAACGCCATTGCAATCACAACCCGTTGGAGTTGTCCTCCAGAGAGTTCAGGGGCAAAGCGCTCTAATAATGCCTGATCTAAACCAACGGCATCAAAAAGTGCTGTTACTCGTTCCTTTTTTGCAAAAAATTGTTTTTTAATCTTTGTTAGCGGTGAGAGTGCTGTAAAAGGATTTTGCGGCACAAACGCAACGCTCTCTCCACTCACAAGTTTAAAATCAAAATCTTCTTCTAACTCTAGTTGCATACCCTGTGGTAACATCCCAAGCAGTGCTTTAATAGTCAAACTTTTTCCACTTCCACTCTGCCCAATAAGAGCCAAAGAGTTTTTTATATCAAAAGCAATATTGACTAAATCTTTCTCTTTATAAACAATTTTAAGTTTTGATACACTCATTTTCTTGCCAACACTTCACACAAAGTTCTCAAATCATCACAACTCTCACCAACTCTAGCAATAAGACGAATAATCGCTTTTTCTACCGTGGGTTGGCGTATTGCACCAACTGCATATCCTAAAGAGAGTAGTTCATTTTTTATCTCTATGACCTTTTTATTGTCACCATAAACAATGGGGACTATAAGTCCATCTACTTTTATACCAAGTTTTTCGTTTATTATGGATTTACGCAAAGCTATTGCTTCTTTTAAAGTCGCTATGTTTGAGAGAATATAGTTTAAAGAGTTATGTGCTAAAAGGGTGTCATACAGCGAAAGAGAAGTCGCATAGATGATAGGCTTTGCCCTATTTAAAAGATACTCAGAGATATGTAGTGATGATAAAATAAAAGCACCAAAGCTTCCATAAGCCTTACCGAGTGTCCCCATTTTTATGTAGTTATTTTTCACTTTAATGTCATAATAATCAAAAACACCCATTAGTTGCTCTCCAACAACACCACTGCTATGTGCTTCATCCACTAAAAGCATTGCTTCATATCTATCAGCTAAGGTAAAGACCTCTTTTGCACATAAATCACCATCCATCGAGTAGATGCCCTCAACTGCAATAAGGCTGCGTTTAGCACTACTGCGTTTGAGTAACTCTTCAAGATGATTCATATCATTATGGCGAAATAGCACTACATTTATAGTACCAATTTGAGAGGCTAAAACTCCAGAAGCATGGTAAAGTTCATCCATAAAAAGTGTATCGCCTTTTCTCATTAACGCTTCAATTATGGCAATATTTGCATTAAAACCACTCCCTAAAACTATACCTGCTTCAAAACCATTTGCCTGACAAAGTGCATCTTCAAAATCTTTATGTATTTTATGGTAACCATTGACAAGCATCGAAGCTTTTGGAGCATGCACTGCGTTTAGAGACAGGGCTTGACAAGCTTGAGTATGGAGCTCTTTTTTATGAGCAAGTCCCAAGTAGTCATTTGAAGCAAAATCTTTCAGGCTATAATCCACTAACTCACGTGAGCGAAATCTTTGCGCCTTTTTTAGTGCTTTTAGCTCATTTTCATAAAAATTCATCCTAAAACCACTTTGTTTCTACCACTCTTTTTGGCTTCATATAGAGCATTATCAGCACGTTTAAACATACTGTCTTTATCTTCATCATTTTCATGTTCGGTCACACCAAAACTCATAGTAATAGGCACAATATGCTTCGATTTTTCTACAATTTTTCGTATCTTTTCTGCCAATTTATAGGCATCAATTTTCGTAGTATGAGGTGCAATAATAACAAACTCTTCTCCACCAATTCTACAGAGGGTATCACTATCTCGTAGTATCTCTGAAATTAGCTCCGTATATTCTATTAAAACTTTATCACCAACATCATGTCCATGAATATCATTTACCTGTTTAAAGTGATCTATGTCAAACATAATAATAGAGAGTGGAATATCATACCTACATGCACGAGAAATTTCATACTGTATGCGTGATTCATAAAAACGTCTGTTTTTTACTCCAGTCAAAGGGTCTGTTACGCTTCGCTCTTCAAGCTCATGTTTATAAATTTCCTGTTCAGTAATATCCGATAAAATAATCGCATTTTGCAGAGGTTTTTGAGATATAATAGAAGCTGAAGCGAGAAAATAAAAAATCTCTCCATCTATATCCATCTTAATCTTATTATTTTCACCTTGATGTTGTAGAAGATAATCTACCCAATTCACTCCATTCATCTCTTTTTGTATATAACCATCTTCTTGAACAAAAAATTCACATATACAAGAGTTCTCTTGAAGAAAACTTCTCAAGGTTTTATACTTTTTAAAATAGTGAAAAAATGCATTATTTACATCTGTCATGCTCTCTTTATTATTTGTAATTATCATATTTTCAGAGGTATTTATAATACTCCTGTAATATTTTTTCTGTCTTTGGAGTACATAATATATGCCAATATTTCCAACAATAGCAATAAAGGTAACAACAATAAAACCAAAAATCAACCATTTTAAAATAAAATCATCTCTATTCTCAGAACTTATATCTTTAAGTTTTTCAAACATAATATATGCACCAACAGGATTATGATGATCTGTTATAAGATAAGAGGTAATAAGATAACCATTCTCAATCTTATAAGAGTTGTTAAAATAATCTTGCATATTATGTCTTGAGAGATACTCAATAAGTTTTTTGTCTGCCATCTTATTTGAAACATAATAATTAGCTATAAATGTTTTATTCCATGGATGCTTGAGTTGTTTTTTAAAATACTCATCCGCTACTACTATGGACTGTACACCCTCTTGTGCTAAGAGCTTTGTAATAGAGTCAAAATGCGATATAACCTCTACCAAACCCATAAATTTACCATCAGAAAATATAGGGGCAATGGACTTAAGTGATAGATTAAATGCTCCTGTACTAATTGACATTTGTGGTTTTTTGATTTTAAGTGCACTTCTAATATCTGCTCTAATTTTACTTAAATCATCTCCATGATTCAAACTCCAACTTCTATAGAGTGAAATTCCCTTAGTGTCAATTACCTGAATCCAAATATTTTTATAAAATGTGTTCTCAGAATATTGAGTAATTAAATCATCATAATATGAGGCAGGAATCTCTTTTTTGTTTATATATTTTACAAGCTCTTTGTCATGAGTAGCAAGTGTTATTGCCAATCCTAAAGTAGATTTTTGCTTTGCCTCAATCATATTTTTCAAACTCGCTCTTAAGGTAAGTGCTTGTTTTTCATAATTATTATGAATAAAATCCTCTTTTGTAGATTTTAAAAAATACAAATAAGCAAAAATTACAAGTAATGCGAGAAGTATAAACGCAAGACTAGAGATATAAAGACGGCTATTTTTTATCATCTAAAACTCTTTAAGACCTCAACACAGAGTCCCATAGCAGTACTCTCAAAGCCTTTTACCTCTTTGATGTAGCTTTTACAAAAGCCCTCCACCATACAAGCTCCAGCTTTTCCTCTCCACTCACCACTCTCTAAATACTCTTCCAAATCTTCTTGATTAAAATCATCAAAAATATAATCGGTCTGGGAGATGTCAATAATCTTTTTTTGCTTAGATTGATAAATCATACAGGTGATAATACTCGTAATATTTCCACTTTGTGTCATTAAAATATTACGAGCGTCATCTTTGCATTTTGCTTTTCGAAGAATGTGACCTTGTGAAGTCACAACAGTATCTGCTACCAACAGTGGATACTCTTCGTATCCAAAAGCTCTCAGATTTGCCTCATACTTACCAAGCGTTGCCTGATAAACAAAGTTTTTTGGACTATGGGCAACAATGCTCTCTTCATCAAAATCAACACTCTCTTGAATAAAATCAATACCCGCTGCGTTTAACAATAGCGCTCGTGTTTGTGATGAAGAACATAATCTAATAGGCATTTCTAAGTGTCACTCCCAAATAAATAGCAACTAAGCCTAATATAATGTTAAGAGGTACCATATAGTTACCAATAAGCCCAAGACTTTTTTTCGCACCTGCACTGTCACCCTTATCGAGTAATTTTTGGGCTTTGTTACGTAAAAGAATCATAAGTGCCAAGTTTCCTGACATAACCATCCAAATAACCTCTTTTGTATGGACAAAGTTATAAATATGCATAGCATAAGCATCAATAACATTGCCATTTGCATCAACTGCCGCTGCACGAAAACCAAGTCCAACAGACATAATTACAGCAGTAATAATAAGAATAATCACAAAAGGAGAAACAATAATAAAAAGACGCTTCAAGGCTTGTGAAATTCTCTCTAATCTATGCAGAGGAGACTCTATACTCATAAATGCAGGATGCGCAGCAAATTTCATAGCAATCATACCACCAACCCAAACAACAGCACTTACAACATGTAAAAATACAATCTGCGTTCGATAGTCTGCAAAAAATTCTACTAAAAACGCTTTCATTATATAAGAACCTCTTTTATAAACGCAAGCGCTGCCTCTTTTGCCTCTGGAAGTTTTGAAGCATCTTTTCCTCCGGCTTGAGCAAAGTCAGGGCGACCACCACCGCCACCGCCTAAAATGGGAGCAATTTTTTTAATCCAATCACCTGCTTTTGCACCACACCCTTTCACACCAGCAGCAATAAGAACTTTATCTCCTTTTACTTGAAAAAGCATAGCACAAAGTTTCTCATTTTGATTTTTAAGCTCATCTATTTTCTCTTTAATGTCGCCATTAGGAAACTCTTCAACAACTACTGCCACACCATTAACATCATCTGCTTTTATCTCAACTTTTGAAGACTCTTGTGCCTCTTTAAGTTCAGTTTTAAGTTCATTAATACCTGATTTAAGTCTATGAATACCTGCTAAAACATCAAGATTTTTCACTTCACTTTGTGCCTGATGCAGCAGTGCTCTTTGTGCTACAAAATAGTTATAGGCTGCGTTTCCACATACTGCTTCTATTCTTCTTACACCAGCACTTACTCCACTCTCTTTTGTAATAATAAAGCTTCCAATATTTGCCGTATTTTCCACATGCACACCACCACAAAACTCTACTGAAGTCTCTGCAAATTTTACAACACGCACTTCATCGCCGTACTTCTCGCCAAATTGACTTTTTGCACCAGATTTTTTTGCTTCTTCTATTGGAAGAACCTCTGTTTGAGCAGGAATTGCACGCATAATCTCTACATTTACCCGTTTTTCTATCTCGCTAAGTTCTGCTTCACTTAAAGCTTTTGGATGAGAAAAATCAAAACGCAATCTTGTCGCTTCAACAAGTGAACCAGCCTGAGAAATGTGCTCTCCAAGTTCATCAAATAAAACAGCATGAAGCAGATGAGTAGCAGAGTGATGTTTTGTAATCTCATTACGAGAAATATCTACAATAGCATCTACATTTATGCCTACTTTTATGCTTGAAGTTACAGCAATTTTAGAGAGATTTATATCGAAAAATTTTCTTGTATCAAGAACCTTTGCACGGCACTGTAACTCTCCAATATCACCACACTGTCCACCACTTTGTGCATAAAAAGGAGTTTTATCAAGCATTACCCAGCCATTTTCTCCAATATCTAGCGCATCTACTTTTTTGTAGTTTTCATCTAAAAGTGCCAATACCTTTGCAGCATGCTGTGTTGTCTCATAGCCTACAAATTCATTTGTGCCAAATGCTTCAAGCAACTCTTTAAAATCACCTTGCACTGCATCATCACCACTACCCTTCCAAGCAGCTTTTGCTCGTGTTTTTTGTGCACTCATAAGCTCTTCAAATTTTGCACTGTCAAGACCAAGATTTTTCTCTCGTAACATATCTTCAGTCAAATCAAGTGGAAAACCATAAGTATCGTACAGTTTAAACGCAACCTCTCCTGAAAAAATCTCTTTTGTATTTTGAAGTTCCATATTAAAAAGTGCAATTCCAGATTCAATAGTTTTGAAAAAACGTGCCTCTTCAAGCTCTATTTGTTCTTTTACAACATCAGATTTCTGGATTAAGTACTCATACTCACCACCCATAATATCTGTCAATGTATCGACAAGCTTATACATAAAAGGCTTACGAAGACCTAGCAGATAACCATGACGCACAGCACGGCGAAGGATTCTACGAAGAACATATCCGCGTCCCTCATTAGAGAAGTTTGTCCCTTGAGAGAGAAGAAAAACAGCCGTTCTTATATGGTCAGCTATAACGCGATAAGATGCGCCGCTCGCATAGACATACTCTCTGCCCACCATATCTTCAACTTTACGGATGATTGGCATAAATAGAGATGAACCATAGTTTGAGAGTGCGCCCTCTTTAATGGCAACGACTCTCTCTAAGCCCATTCCTGTATCTATGGAAGGTTTTGCTAGAGGAATACGTTCACCACCTTTTACTTTCACCTCGTACTGCATAAAGACAAGGTTCCAGATTTCTAAAAATCTATCACCCTCTCCACCCATATAATCTTCAGGACCGCTAAAGTGCTCTGCACCCTGATCATAAAAAATCTCAGAACATGGTCCGCATGGTCCAGTATCGCCCATTGCCCAAAAGTTATCTTTATCGCCTAGACGCATAATTCTCTCAGCTGCTATATGCTTTTTCCAAAACATTTCAGCTTCATCATCACTCTCATGAATGGTCACCCAGAGCTTACTCTCATCGAGATGTAAAACTTCGGTAATAAACTCCCACGCATAAGCTATGGCTTCCTCTTTAAAATAGTCACGAAAACTAAAGTTTCCAAGCATTTCAAAGAAAGTGTGGTGGCGTGCAGTATGCCCTACATTTTCAAGGTCATTATGCTTCCCTCCTGCACGAATACAAGTTTGACATGAAGTCGCACGAGGATTTTTAGGAGCTGGAATCTCTCCTGTAAAAATTGACTTAAACGGAACCATACCCGCATTGTTAAAAAGCAGTGTTGCATCATCTGGAACAAGTGGAGCTGAAGCCACCCTTGTATGATTTTTTGATTCAAAAAATTTCAGAAATTCTTCTCTAATATCCATGTAGTTTTCTCTTTTATAAAATTACGCGATTATATCCAAAATGAGCTAAAGATACGAACTTTTTTCTCTAGTAAAGATAATTTATGATATTATTGCTTATAAATTTTAAATAGAGAAGTGGAGATAATTATGGGTTTTTTTTCAAGTAATAAAGTAGAGTACGATTTTGGATTTTTAAATAAAGAGGTTACATCAATCTTAAATGACAAAAAGATAGTCGTCTTTGAAAATGAAAAAAAAGTACTTAATTCTACAGATGTAGAAGAAAAAATCAAAACACTTTTCGCCATTAAAAACAGAGAGATGTTCTACTGGGAAGAGTTTAAACGCACTTATCCTGTCGGAATGTTTGCCGTTTTACCTGATAGAAAATTTGTAGAGTGGAATGATGATTTTAAAAATCTTGTAAAATGGAATGACAGTGATTTAAGAGATGTCAGCGGTGCAGGAAAAGTACTCTGGCCAAGTAACCCTAGCGAATGTCAAGTTTGTAAAATTGTTGGACAATTCGATATGAAAGAGAAAAAAGCTGGATATGGCAATGCAAATGTTGAAGATAAAAATGGAAAAATCATTCCTGTATTTGTTTATGTAATTCCTGTTTTTATGAGCGGCAAACTCGATAGAACATTTGTTATCATTAGAGATAGACGCGAAGAGATACAAACCAGAAAAGAATTTTTACAGGAGCAGACTGCACCTATTATTAAAAGACTTGCAAGATTACGCGATAGAGATATTTCAGACCTTATGCATCTTGATGAAAATTCTGAACTCAAAGCACTTGAAGAGCCTATTAATTCCATCATTAGAACCCTTCAAGGCATAGTGAGCCAAACGCAAACCTCAGCAAATGAAGTCGATGAAGACTCTGCAAAAACAAAAGAGGTTGTCAAAAACTCAGTAGAGTGGGCAAGTGGAGAGTTCCAAGCTGCACAAGCAGAGCTTGTAGAAAAAGCAAAATCACTAGAATCTTCAACAAATGAGATTGAAAATATGGTCGGACTCATCAAAGACATCGCGGACCAAACAAATCTACTTGCACTAAACGCAGCCATAGAAGCTGCACGTGCGGGTGAGCATGGTCGTGGCTTTGCTGTAGTTGCCGATGAAGTAAGAAAACTAGCAGAGAGAAGCCAGCATGCGACTTCTGAAATTACAGCGACTATTTCCGTCATTAAAGATGCAACTTTTACCATGGTCTCAGACATCGAACGCTCAAATGACGACGGAGAAAAACTGGTAAATGATCTTTCTCAAATAGATGAAAATGTTGACTCCATCGAAGAGCATGTGAATGTACTTAAAAATGCAATCGAAGGTTTTAAACTTTAGCATATATTTAGCAAAATAAACTAAACTTATTTTAAATATAAAAGAATATAATTTTTTTAGATTAATTAGAGGGTATATTATGCAATTTTTAGATGAAGATATTTATGATGCTGTAGAGAATTACATTCCAAAAGTAAGTGAGTATGTAAATTCTCACGGCGGAGGGATTGAACTTTTAGGGGCAAAAGATGGTGTTGTTTACATCACTCTTACAGGTGCTTGTGGTGGTTGTTCTATGAGTTTAATGACTACAAAAATGGTTGTGCAAAAAAAACTACGTGAGCTTATTCACCCAGAACTTCAAGTTGTTAATGTCGATGGAACTCCTGAGAATGTTATGCCGCAGGATGCCTACACAGGAAAAACAACTACAAATGAAGAAAAAGATGAAACTGCTCATGAAGAAAAACATGGCATGCTAGATAACATAAAACACATAGTAGGTCTTTAAGATGCTTGTTGATTATGCAAACAAAGAGCTCACACAAAAGTACCAACTTATGGCTCAGACCATTATTCCAAGACCTATTGCCTGGATAGTCACTCAAAATGAAGAGGGGCTTCTTAACATTGCACCTTTTAGCTACTTTATGGGGTTAAGTTCTGAACCTGCCACTATGATGGTAAGCATTGGGCATAAAAGTGATGGCAGCCAAAAAGACACACTTAAAAACCTGCGTGAAACAAAAAAATGTACCATTTGTATGGTTGATGAGGCACATCTTGAAGCGATGCACTTTAGCTCTAAAGAGCTTGGGGCAAATGAGAGTGAAGCCACTGCGTTTAACATTGAGACAAAAGAGGTTGTAGAGGGTTTTCCTCCTATGGTTGCAGGTGTTCCTAGTGCATTTTTTTGTGAATTTTATCAAGAGATAGAGTTAAAAAGTTCAAAAACTATTCCTCTCGTTGTCGAGATAAAAGCACAATTTATTGATGATAAAATCATAAGTGATAAAGAGAGAATTACACTTGATTATGCACCTCTTGCACGAGTTGGAAAAAGCTATGCCCTTCTTAGTAAAAACATTACACCACCAACTATAAAATAGTAATCATAAATGCATGATTATATACTCTACTCACTTATAACACTTGTTCTCTCTGTCATATTTTCTATGGGCGGAGCAGGAGCAGGAATAGCTCTTATTCCTATTCTCAGTTTTTTAGGATTTGATTTCAATGTTGCTAAAGCAGTTGGTCTTTTTGCGGGAGCTTCCACAACTATAACTTCAAGCATTATGAACATCAAAAGAAAAGTAGTTGATTACAAGTTTGTATTTCCTCTTGCTGTTGCAATGCTTATTTTTGCACCACTTGGTGCATATGCCAGTAGTTTTATAGATGAAAAAATTGTAAAATTTCTCTTTATGCTTATGCTTTTTTACTCTGCAACTATGATGATGTTTGGCAAGAAAAAAGCTCTTTTTAATGCAGAATCAATATATATGCTTTTTATAGTAGGCAGTAGCATAGGGTTTTTATCTGGACTTTTAGGAGTAGGAGGTGGGAACATACTTATACCTCTTTTGTTACTTATAGGGTACGAGCCTAAAAAAGTAGCGGTTGCTGTCAGTTTTGTCGTTCCATTCTCTGCACTTAGTTCCTTTTTTACCTATGCTTCTTATGTTCCCCTTGACTGGGTAATGCTTCTTGTTGTTGCACTCTCAGCCATAGTTGGTGGCTACATCGGAAACTATATGATGCACTTCAAACTCAAACAGAGTCATATTAAAAAAGTTATGGCGCTGCTTTTATATCTATTAGCACTCAAGTTACTTTGGCATTTTATCGCATAAGGAAAATTTATGAAAATCAATACCACTCCCTCTGTAGTCGTACGAATAGTTTTATGGCTCTTTATGCTAATAGGCGGTGCTTTGTATACATATAGCATTGACAAGAATGACCTCCTTTTTCACTCGCCACTCTTTCATCTACTCTCAGCACTCATCGGTCTTTTTATACTGCGTTTAGCCTTTCGCGCAGCAGCCAATGGCGGTAAAGAGTTAGCAAAAGGAAGAGGTGAAAATATGCCGCGTTTAGAGACAAACAAGCTTGTTACATCTGGCATCTACAAATGTATGCGCCACCCTATGCTCTTTGGTCTCACACTCCTACCCCTTGGTTGGGCACTGCTTTTAGGTCTGCCAACTTTCATTACCATAATTGCTCCATTAGAGATGCTCTTCATTGTTTTTATGATAACAGTCTTTGAAGAGATGGAAGTCAAAAGAAAGTTTGGTAATGAGTACAAAATATATGCGCAAAGAGTCCCGATGGTCTCTTTTAAACGCAGTTGTCTTAAAAGACTTTTTAAGAGAAGAGCATGAAACTAATATTTACAATATGGATTTTACTCTTTACACAACTTAGTGCAGCAGATATAAACGCAACACTGATTAATGCAAATAAAAATGTATATGTAAACTTACTTAAAACATTAAATAAATCAGCAACGAAAAAAAATGAGCAGACGCTTTTACAAGTTGCACTACTAGAAAGACTGATTTCATCTCCTAAACCGTTAAAGCAAGCTCAATCACATCTGAGTGTTCCAAAAACAGCAAAAGATGCGCAAAAAGTTCTTTTTCAATGGTTCAATCTTCTTGATAAAATTGCTACACTACAAACAAAGCAAAAATCTTTACAAAGTAAAAAAGCAACTCTACAAGATGAAATAACAAACGCATTACAAACAGATCCACTACTCTCTACATATCAACTACAATATGTACTTTACCAAAAAAAAATATCTTTTCTCAAAAAAGAGCTGACTCTTTTAAATAAAAGAAGAGAAGCAATAGAAAAAATAGTTATAAATATTCCAAAGATAGTGCTTTTAAAACAAGAAACGCTAAAAAAGCAAGAAGAAAAATATTTACAACAACTCATCTATGAAAATAAAAAATTCAAAGAGTTACAAATAAAAAAAGAGCGTATAGAGCTTTTAGAAAATCCTAGAGAGCTCACAAGAGTAGAAAAAAACATCACAGCAGAAGGGGTAAAACAGCAACAAATATCGCAACAGCTCATCGCAACAGATTTTTTGATTTTTTGTAATGAGTTACAACAGAAGAAACACACTGCTTTTACATATAAACAAAAAATTATGCAACTAGAAAAAGACAACATTAAAAGTGCTGCATTAGATAATCTTTTAAGCACTATGGAGCAAAAATATCTAGGTATTATATATACTATTGGCGGAGCAACTGAACAGACAGTAAAAAACTCAGCAGAATCCATCTGGAATTTACTTGCTAATCCACTCTTTCACATCAATGAGACTCCTATTAGTATTTTAAAATTAATTTGGGTTGTCTTTATTTTACTGTTTGGCTTTATTTTTGGTGCTCTTTTTAAAAGAAAAGTCTTAAAAGAAAAAAATAGTGATGATGATGCAGAAGCCACAGAACAATCTTCTCGTTCAGCACGAATGATTATTTCAAATATTGGCTATTACATCATTATAATCATTGCATTTTTCAGTTCACTGAAAGTGGTTGGAATTAACCTCTCATCTCTTGCAGTAGTAGCTGGTGCACTCTCTGTTGGAATAGGTTTTGGACTACAAAACATTGTCTCAAATTTTGTTTCAGGTCTTATTTTAATGTTTGAGAGAAGTGTCAAAATTGGAGACTATATACAAATTAATGATGATTTAAGAGGACGAGTGACAGACATAAGAATGCGCTCAACCACCATAAAAACAAATGCAAATATTGATGTCATTATTCCAAATCAAAACTTCATCCAAAACAATGTCATTAACTGGACAATGACAGATAATATTAAACGATTTGAAATCCCTTTTGGAGTAAAATATGGGACAAACCCTCAAGAGGTCATTGATGTACTACTTAAAGCTGTAAAAGAGAGTGACTTTAAAGATATTTATAATTCTCGTACACACTTTACAAGAGTTCTTATGACAGAGATGGGAGATAGTAGCATCAACTTTAATCTCTTTGTATGGATAAAGGGGAGAGAGATTCTCTACCCAAAACGAACTACATCAAGATTTTTGATTCTAATCTATGATGCGCTCAATGAGCATAACATTGAAATACCATTTCCACAGGTTGATTTACATGTACGCTCCATTGAAGCTGCACTACCAATCATAAATACAGATAAAATCCAAGAACAAGGAAAAAATTGAGTAGCAGCATACAAGAAGAGAATAAATTTATCTCTTATCTACAAGATTACTGGGATATATATGTAGGAGTGTTTTGTGTTGCTTTAGCATTTTACTTTTATCATAATAATATGGATGCATTAGCAACTATTGTTTCAGCAGTTGCCATTGGCACGCTCTCATTGACAGTTTCTGAGATTGCCGAAATTCTCTCTGAGCGATTTCCTGAACCCTATGGAAGTTTTGTGCTTACTGCAAGTGCTGTTATAGTTGAGATTATACTTCTATATATGATTTTACTCCAAGCGGTACAAGACCCTGAAGTTGTAAAGACTGTAAAGGGTGGGATTATTGCTGCTGTTATTGTAGATATGAATGTACTGCTTGGATTTGCAGTCTTTGTAGGAGGTCTGCGTTTTGTGGAACAAGAACACAACAAAGATACCTCTAGCACCTACACAACCATCTTACTTGTAGCAAGTTTGGCACTCCTTGTACCGAGTATTTTAAATGAGAGTAATCACTCTCAAACTACACTCTATCAAGTCTCTATGATTCTCTCAGGCTTATTGATGATTTATTATATTATTATTGTCGTATTTCAGACCAAAACGCATACACATTTTTTCAAACAAACTGCAAGAAGCAGACTACTCAGACTTAAAAGAAAAATGAAAGAAGAGCATGATGAGGAAGAAGATGATGACTATCTATTTGACAGATTTAATAATTTTGGCTTAATAGTTGCAATATTCATTTTTATTGCCATTATTGCACTCAGTGCGGAGATATTTGCACATGATGGGATGAAACTTGCTGCAGATTATGGCATTTCTCATGGTATTGCAGGCTTAATTATTGCGCTAATTTCTGCATCTCCAGAGTTACTCACAGCAGTTAAGGCTGCAAAAAATGATGAGATACAGCGTGTCATCAACATTGCCATGGGAGCATCTACAGTCTCCATACTTGTAACAGTTCCCGTTCTAATGGGACTAGCATATGCTAGTCATATCAACTTGACACTAGACTTTAGCCCACTTGAGATTGGGGCACTCATCTTTACAATTATTTTAGCGTGGAAGACTACAGAAGAGGGTCATACCAACTACATTGAGGGGCTATCGCACCTTATGTTCTTTGCTGCGTTTACAATTATTGCAGCGTATTATTAATAAGCGATATGAAGGGAATGAAAAATAAAATCTTAACAAAAATAGTCGAGAAAAGTACAAAAAATATTTATCAGCACTAAATAAGGAATTTGAAGTTACTATACATATGGTATAATTATCTTATATGTGAAAAGGTCTTAGATGTATAGATGGAATGAAGAAAAAAATGAGTTATTATTATCTCAGAGAGGCGTTAGTTTTAATGATGTTCTCTATGAACTAGAAAACAATGGAGTTATAGATAATTATAAACATCCAAATATTGAGAAATATCCAAATCAATATATTTATGTTATTTCTTTAAAAGGCTATATTCACTATGTACCATATGTAAAAAATGACGATTATATATTTCTAAAAAATATAATACCAAGTAGAAAGTTAAATAAACAGTATAAAGGAGTTTAGTATGAATTATTCAAATGAAGAATTAGAGCTATTGAATGACATAGAAAGTGGTAATATAAAGAGTGTACCATTTGATAATGATAAAATAAAACAAATGGCAAAAGAGACAAGACAATACAACCAAGAAAAGAAACAAATTAGCATAAATCTTAAAAGATCAGATTTAGATATGATAAAACAAAGAGCAGATAATATTGGAATATCTTACCAAAATATTATACAAGCGTTGATACATAATTATACAAGCAATAAAATAAGTATAAATATTTAATGAAATAGGTATTTTTAATGCTTCACTTTTATTATAGAAGATAATTTTTATCGTTTACTAAATATTGTCTTTATAGTTTTATAATTTCAACATATCAAAAATATAAGGAGTTGCAATGGCATGTGACGCTCCAATTCAAGTAAAAAAAGAGGTTGTCTCAGAACATGAGACTGAAATATCAACTATAAAAGAGGAGAAAAAAATGAGTTCAACATTAGTAATGCAAAAAGCACCAGAGTTTTCTATGGAGGCGTATGACGCTAAAAGTGGTCACTATACAACTGTTAGTAGCAGCGATTATGAAGGGAAATGGCATGTGGTCTGTTTCTATCCTGCTGACTTTACTTTTGTATGTCCTACTGAGATTGCAGCGATGAATGCAAAATATGATGAGTTTCAAGCGATGGGTGTTGATATTTTAGCAGTATCAACTGACACTAAATTTTCTCATAAAAGATTTGTAGAGACAGAACCACTTTTAAAAGATTTAAAACTGACTATGGGTGCTGATGGTACAAAAGAGGTGAGTCGTGCTTTTGGTGTACTTCTTGAAGATGAAGGTGTTGCACTTCGTGGTAGATTTCTTATAAATCCAGAGGGTGTTGTCGTAGCACAAGAGGTTCAAGCGCCATCGGTCGGTAGAAATGTAAATGAGTTCTTAAGACAAGTAGAAGCGTGGCAACATGCTACAAGAACAGGTGAAGTTTGTCCTGCAGGATGGAGACCAGGTAAAAAAACACTGCCAGTAAACACTGATGTAGAACAGATGACAGGTCGTGTTGGTGATTACATCACAATTGAAGAAATTTTAAGTTAAAGGAAAAAATATGGCAACAATAACAAAAGAGACATTAACACAAATCATTGCTAATGATGTTAAAAAAGAAAATTTAGGTCTTGTAGATTTACATAAAACAAGAGAGTTGTTGATGGATGCTGGTGCAGTTCTTTTAGATGTAAGACCACCAGCAAAAGTAGAAGGTGACAATGCTCAAGAAGCAGGAATTGCCAACGCTTTTTATACTCCATATCCAAAATTTACAGACTCTTTAGACCTGCTACCAACAGATAAAAATACACCTATAGTTGTAGGCTGTTTAAAAGCTTGGTTTGCAAACCGTGTAATGGGTTACTTAGAAGTGATGGGCTATACAAATGTTTATGTTTTAGATACTAGTATTGTTGATCTCATAGAAGTACACTACGCACATACAAATCGCTAGATTATGCTTAGAGACCTCTAATAACGGGTCTCATAAGCAAATTTTTTCTCCTAATTCAGTATTTTTACCTTATTCAAACCTTTTGAAATGATATTAGTCAATAATTTTTCAAAAAAATTATGTCATACTTTAAACTATTACATATAATTGAAAACAAGGTCAAAAATGATAAAAATTATTTTTCTTACTCTATTTGTCACACTTTTGTCGGCAAGCTATCGTACAAATAAATCGTGCAGTGAGTGTCATCAACAAATTTTCCAAGAGTATCAAAGTTCTTACCACTCTAAGACATATTTCAACGATAAGCTACATAGAAAAGTTGCCAACCTAGCAGCAAGTGAAGATCATTATAATTGTGCAACATGTCATATGCCATCGGCTCAAAACCAAAAAGAGTTAGCTAATGGTACTCTAAAACCTGATTCATCAAAACAGAGAGAAAAAGATGCTATTAGTTGTTTTTATTGTCATCAGATTGCCTATGTAAAAAAAGCCCATCTTAAAAACAAAATAATTCTTACCAAACAAATAGCAAATTATAAACCAACTTTATACGGCTCTTTAAAAAATCCTGACGAGAGTGATAAACACACAATGACACATAGCCCTATTTATGACAAATATGTCTGTTCTGGCTGTCATTCACATAAAAGAAACACCCATGGTACGCTAATCTTTGATGCGATGAATGGCAAGATGGACAGTAAAGAGTGTATTAAATGTCATATGCCTCTTGTAGCTGGAAAAGTTGAAAAAATGAACAAAAAAATTCGTACGCAACATCATGACCATAGCTTTAATGGCATACATAATATGAGCATGAGAAAAAAAGGGATAGAGTTAAATATTCATGTAAAGAATAAAAAAATTGAAGTGAGCATTAAAAATAAAATGCCTCATCCACTTATCATCCAAGTTGCAAGGTTAAATTATTTACAACTTAATATAAAAAGAGATGGCAAAATCATCTGGCAAAATTATAAAAAATCTCCTACTGAGGACAAACAGGGTATATTTAAAATTGATTTTTTAGGGGCTGATGGAAAACCTGTTGTTATACCTGCTTTTGCATACAAAAGAGGGTTTGTAAACAATATAAAAGCAAAAGAGACAAAAAAATTGATTTATAATGTTCCAGACTTGAAAGATGGTGATATAATCACAGCTTCTATGTATGTGATATTAGAAAAACCTAGCTGCTGGAAAACTCTAAATTTACAAGATTCCAGTTTAAAAACACCAATGCTTTTAAAAAGTAAAATATATACAATAGAGAAATAACAAATTAATTTTAACCTATTCGTATCGCCTTAGTATGCAAAAGAGCATCTGCAATTTTTCCCCTAGCAGACTCTATAAGGCGAGAGAATGTGGTGCGAGAGATGCCCATTTTATCTGCACACTCTTGCTGGTAAAGCCCTTCATAGTCTGCTAAACGCAGTGCTTCCATCTCATCTTCACGCAGTGCGACTCTTTCAAGTTCACTGCGTTTAACACCACATGGCTTAAAGCAGATATGGCTATGATCTGCATCTATATTTCTCTGTATTGGTTTTCTACCTCTCATACAAACCCCCTGCGTTTAGATATTGCCATCTAAAAAGTTACGCACTACCTCATCAGCTGTTGCACCATGTTTTTGACGTATTTTTTTTACTTTTAAGCCAATGGACTCTAATGCTTCTTTCATATTTTCACCCACAGCTTGCACTAAAATAATGTCACAATTTTTAAGCGCTTCTACATCTTTTCTATGTGAATTCGTATGCTCTTTATGTCCCATCTCAGAGTGGTCATGTTCTTCATTTTCTCTATGAGCATGATGCCCACCATCATGATGTTTGTTTGGCACTACTTCTACAAATTTATCATCATCATAAATCGCAAAGTATGCACTTTGTCCTGTTTTTTTTACTATTGTCTTTTTATCTTCATCTACTGCTAAAACTATTTTCATTTTTTATCCTTTTGTGATTTTAAAGAGAGTATCCACTGAGCAATTGTTTTAACATCTGCGTCTCTTAACTTTTTAAACGCAGGCATCACTGCACCTTTAGAGCTTGCATATTTTTTCTTACTACCATTTTTAATGCTATGCATCAAAACTGCTAATGAGTTTCCTTTTCTCTTTGCAATATCTCTAAATGCAGGTCCAACGATTTTTTTATCTACTTTATGACAAGAGAGACACCCATTTTTAAGCACCAATCGCTCACCTTTTGGCATTGCATTTAGTTTGTTTTCTAAAAGTTGTGCTTCATTCAGATTTTTCTCTGTAAAATGTGAGAACATATACTCTGCTATAGCTTGAAGCTCATCTTGTGTTACTTTTCCTTTTTGTGAAGGCATAATTCCATAAGTTTTCAGACTTGCTTTATCACAAAATGATTTACTCGCACTTGGATTTATAACATAATCTTTCACAAACGCAATCGCCTTTGGAATTCGCTGACTCTCATCTTCTGTTTTTATGAAATGTACTACATGAAAAGCAACTGCCATCATCGCTGGTGCTTTTTCATCTTTAAAAGTCTTAGGTGGCAGGTCAATATTATGACACTTCGTGCACTTTTGCTCTAAAAGTTTTTTTCCGTCTAAATTATTTACCTTTTTATCTTGTGAACAGCCACTAAAGAGTAATAATAGAACCGATGTTAAAAATATTATTCTCATTTTTCATCCTTTTTTAGTAATTTTCTAATACTCTCTTCATCTGTTAAACTCTCATCATATTTAACAACTACAACATGTTCTGTATCATTAATATACCACTCTATAACACCCTCTTTAGTGTGCAATTCTTGATGTTTAGCATGGTCTGTATCATCTAAATGAATGTAAGCAATTTTATTTTTTGCAGGATTATCAAGAGTAAAAAGCATAACAGCCCAAGCAATACATAAAACAATAATTCCATAAGAGACAACACTCAAACTTGTTATATCAAGAAGCATACCACCAATAAAACCGCCAATAAAAGTTCCAAAGTAACCAAAGCTATTGAAAATTCCAAGAACTTTACCTCTTTGATGAACTTTTGCATATTTTGAAGCTAAAGATTGCAATATAGGTTCTTGAAGATTAAAACCGATAAAAAAGATAATAACACCTGCAACAAATGCCATATATGTATGACTTAGTCCAATAATGAGATATGCAATAGCGAGAAAAAGAACACCAAGAAGTAAAATAAGTTTATACTTCCCTTTTTTCTCTGCTATCATAGCAGCAGGTCCCATTGCTAAAATTCCAACTATCATAGATGGAAGGTAAATTTTATAGAGTTCACTTTCGCTCCATCCATATGTCTTAATCAAAACAATAGGAATAATCATAAATGCAAAAGTCATAAAACCTTTTACTAGCATATTTGTTATGTTCATCTTCATGAGATTTTTATTTTCAAACATTTTAAATTTATCACTTTCTAAATATGTATGCTTAATGACTGGAGGATCCGGAACATATTTCACTAAAACATAAATAGATGCAAGTGCTAAAAATGTAACAATAAAAAACAGAGTAGGAACACCACCACAATAAGCAGCAATAGTAGGTCCAGCAATCATAGAGAGTGCAAATGCCATCCCAATACTTCCACCCATTATAGCCATTGCTTTACCACGCTCTTCCTCTTTAACTACATCACTAATAGTCGCAGTAATTACAGAACCAATAGCACCAGCACCTTGAAGCAATCGCCCAATAAGCAAGGTATAAACATCTGTCGCCAAACCAGCAACCAAAGAACCAATAGCAAAGATAATAAGACCAAAAATAATCGTCTTTTTTCTCCCTATTTTATCACTGATTGTTCCAAATGGAACCTGAAAGAGCATCTGCGTTATCGCATATCCACCGATGATAATACCAACCATAGTATGACTGGAGTTTGGCATATCTAAAGCATAGACAGAAAGCACTGGAAGGACTATAAAAAGCCCAAACATTCTTAACGAAATAATAAGATTTAGAGGTAATATTTTTTTAAACATTCATTTTTCCTTTTTGTATTGTAGCATCCAAAACAGATGCAAAACCAATGGCAATATATGCCAAAACTGCAGCGATTATGTAAGTAGTTTTCAAACCTATAGCATCACCAAAAACTCCCATAGCCAGCACTACAATAGAACTTATTGAGAAGTTTATACTCATATAGACACTGTTTATAAATGTCGGCATTTTTGTATCTAACTCATGAATAACAGAGAGCATAATAGGACCATTTGCAAACATAAAAATTCCCAAAAGTGCTAAAAGTGGAAACATTGTGTAGGGTGTTGTACTAAAGAGAAAAGCACTCATAGTAAGCGCTGCCCCACTTGACATGATGACAAGCGTTTTTTGTCTTCCGATTTTATCTGAAATAGTTCCCGAGGCAAATGTGCCAATAACCCCAAAGAACTGCAAAACTGCCAAAGCACTACTTGCTACCCACAAAGAGAAACCCTCTTGTGTGAGATAAATAGCCAGATAAAGCGTTACCGCCATCTTCATAGCAGACTGAAAAAACATAAAACCGCTCATAACACCAAAGAGAGGTAAAAAGCGTTTTACTTCACGCAGGGCATCGCCCTTCTCTCTCTTTTTTGTAAACTTTGTCTGAGTAAAGTTAAAATTTCTCAGTTTATAGTACAAAATCAGCGAAGCGATAATTCCAAAAGGCATAAGTCTCCAAGTACCCTCAAGTCCCCACAAAGAGACACCACCAGTGATTATCAAAGGACCAAGTGTACGCGCAAGCTCTCCACCAACCATAAAGTAACTCATTCCCCGTCCAAGTTTATCGCCAGAAGATGCTTTTATCATCCCGGGCGAGGGAATATGAAAGAGTGTTGAAGTAATCCCTGCAATAAAAAGTAAAATGAGTAACATCGCATAAGAGTTAGCCACGCCCAAGAGTGACATCACAACAGCAGTAAACGCAGGAGATAAAATCACAAAATAACGAGCATCACTCCTCTCAGCCAAAAGACCAAAGAAAGGATTTAAAAGAGAAGGAATTTTTCTAGCAATATCTAAAAAAGCACTCATAACAAGGCTCATACCAAGCTTATCTATAAGCAGTGGCAAAATAGGTGCTAAAAAAGCGGAGTAAGTATCTTGTACTAAATGTGCTACAGAGACCGTAGCAATGATATTATTATCTTTTTTTTGCAATTTAGCATTATCCTTGAAAACATATTACTGAAATTATATCGGTCATATGTTCACAAGTCAATAGAAAGAGTAAATAATTCAATTGCCCTGTCACCACTACAGTGTGTAGGTCTTGCACACTTAACACCCATCTCTTTAAGCGCATCTATTGTCTGTAATATTTTTTCATCACTACTTCTTAAAAGATGAAAACCACCCTCAACGCAGCGAATATCTCTACCAATAATCTCTCGTGCAACTTTTGTAATATTTTCAACTCCAAAGTGTCCACAACCCGTTATGAGCGTACTCTCTTGTTTATCTATTATGAGAGACTGCTCGGGAGTTTCATCTCCTAAAACTCCAGTTGTATAGAGATTTGCAAAAAGTTTTTGTGGTTTTTTCCCACAAACTACGACCTCTTTCACCAAAGTTTTCAGATCTTTAATCAAATGTTTTGAGAGTGAAGAGGGAACAAAGAGTGTAAGATTTGGATTAAGCTCAATAATGCTGTCTAAACCTCCAATATGATCCCAATGAGAATGTGTAATAAAAAGATACTCTATTTCCTTCACATCAACATTAAGTTGCTGCATATTTTTTAAAAGAACACGCCCATTGCTGCCTGTGTCAAAAAGAAGTTTATACTCCTCTAGGTAAGCACTAAATCCCCAAAGAGAGTGGCATGTATCACATACTTTATAGTTATCAAAAAGAATTTTCATGATTTTTATCTCCATATTTTTTTAACCCTAAACTTATAACTAAGCCTGCAAACAGAAGTCCAATAGTTAGAAAGTATATAAGCTCATAACTCCCAAAACTTTTCAGTAACAGACCACCAAGAATAGGAAAAAAAAGTCCAAATGAACTGAGATTTGTTTGCACCGCAGTATAAATAGGGCGTTTTTCTTCTGGTGCTATCTCTATAATGAGATTCATTCCACTATTTCCAAAACCATCAAGAGCTATGCCATAGAGAAAAAAGACAAGAGCATATATATAGCTATTATTCGCAAAAAGTGCAGCTGTAAACGCAGCTATCATAAAAATAAAACTCAAATAGAGCATCTTTTCATAATTGCTTATTTGTCTCCATAACAAAGAGCTTCCCACTATGCTTCCAAACATCTGTACCATTATGAATCCACCTAAAACCCAACCGGTCAAAGTAACACTGTTTTTTGCTTCTAAAATGACAAAAGGAATGGAGAGATAACAGGCAAAACTTAAAAAAATGGCTAAAGTCTGCTGCTGTAGTCGCTTGTCATCTTTAAGCGTGGCAAAGGCATTTTTTATAAAGAGCCCAAAATGTTTCTCTTTTTCTTGTACATTCTCTTTTAATGGTTCATCATCAATAGTACCAAAAATAAAAAAGCCAATACCCATAATAAAACTACTGACAATGAAAAGATAGGCATAATTAAGTGGCGCTTGAAAATGGCTCAAAACATATCCCGCAACACCACCACTAACGATGGAAGCAATAGAACCCGCAACCTGACGATTTGCCATGGTCTTTCCACGATACGCTTTAGAAAAAAGTTTTGCCTGAAGTTCTTTAAAATAGATTGCACCAAAACCAGCAGAGAGGGAAAAAGCAAAAAGCCCTAATCCTATAAAAGTAAGGGTAAGTGTTTTATGAGCATCTCCGATAAAAAAAATACTCAAACCAATACTAAACCAAGAGAGCCAACGAAAAAAAAATACTCTTCGTAAATAAGGCAAAACTTTTTTATAACTCTGTGCATGAAACGCAGCATAAAGCTGTGTGAGTATTGCCCCTCCACGCAACAAAGAGACAAAGAGACCAACAATAAGAGCACTATTACTAAAGTGCTCAATTATAAGCGGCAATACAGTCGAAGGCTCTGCTATGGTAATAGCTAAAGAGAGAAAAAATGCATGAGCTACATTTTTATAATTATTGGTCGGATTGTCCTGTTCATATAACTGACTCATTCTCTTGTCATTCAATTTTTACTCTCTCACTAATTTAGTTTATTTTTCTTGATTCTGTTTCATTGTTTCAATAACATCATCTACACTCTGCCCTTGAGCGGCTACTGGCGTTATACCAAGAGCAAGCAAATTATCTTTCACACCTTTACCAAACTCATAAGAGACAAAAATATCTACACCATTTGCTTTAAGAAATCTAGGAATTTCAGTACCAACATGAAGTCCTCTATTTCCTTCACTATCTTTTTCTATTACAATATTTTCATCTTTAATCTTTTTCATAATTGGATTTTCAATCATCTCTAAAAATTCACCCTCTGGAAGTGAATAAAAAACTATATTTTTTGCAAGCCCAATATGCTTTGCAAGACGCTCTCTACCATTTGTCATAAATGCCACTTTCATTTGTAATCCTTCCCTATTATTTTCATTTTTTGAAAAGATGCCTTGGAAATTTCTTCTTCCAAAACCTCTACCACCACCAAAACTTCCATTGTCACCAAAGTTTCTTCCTCTACTAAGGCCTCTGTGTTTTCTACCAAAACCTTGACCTTTTCCTCTTGTAAACTCTCTCATTTTAAATCCTTAAAATTTAGTTTATATGCACATATGTTCAGAATTATAACAAACATATGTTCATTTGTCAAATTTTTTAAGAGATTGAAAAATTAAAAAAAAGGGAAATTTATAAAAAAGTTTAAATTAGGATTGAAGTTCATCTCAAAATTTTAAGATGAACTGAGTGTAGAAATATGATGAAGTATTTATTTTATGATTGTAACAACAAACGCACCTCTAAAGTCGCCTTTTTTATATCCAACTGCTTTGTCATTTGGATATTTCGCTTTAATGAGTTTATATGCCTCTGGATCTCTTGTTTTTGCATCACCGTGACAAGTTAAACATACACCTTTGTTGATGAAAATTGGTTTATAAACTTTATAAGAGTTTTTCGCTATCTCTTTTACTATCATTTTAGGTACTGTTTTGTGTGCAGCTACATCACTCTGAATCTGCTCAAGCACTTTTGCTTCATCTGCCGTTGGTTTGTCTGCTGGGTTTCTATACTTAAGTGAAACTCTTTTTACACTTACACCTTTTGGATAGCTCGCATTTACCTTTTTAGCGATGCCCGATGCCTCATCAAGACAAAAACCTGCCGCTTGAACTGGTCCACCTGCTTTCATATTTTGTTTCATATGTGACTTTAAAGCTCCACCCATTTTCATAATGGCACTCTTAGCCTCTTGTTTTATCTCTTTATTTGTAGCAGCACTCAAAAGTGAAGCACTCGCCAGTAACATAATCGGCAATACGATTCTTTTCATTTTTCTTCCTTTTATAGTTTTATAATATACAAAATTATATCGGACATATGTTCACAAGTCAAGTAAAATCAACTCTTGTTTTAGAAGATAAGATATAATAAGCTATTCAAATGGAGAAAAAAATGGCAATGGCTAAAAACTTTAGTGTTGGATACGGATTTTTAATTATGGCAGCTGTGGTTATTGTACTTGCAGGCATTAAGGCTGCTTCTGCTATTGTAGTTCCCTTTTTACTTTCACTTTTTCTTGCCATTATTCTCTCTCCCCTGTTTTTATGGCTCA
>NZ_JALXBK010000048.1 GCF_026991475.1 Sulfurimonas sp.
GTAGCTGGTCCGATTACTGTAACACCAGCTTTACGAGCTGTGTTATTCATTTTTCTTGCAAGTCTTTCAGGAATACCTTCAGCAGTAACCATGATAGATTTAAATCCACCAAGCTCTACAGCTTCCACAGTTACATCATAAGCAGTTCTAAAAGAACCAAAGTTTAAAAGAACGTCAGCATTTGGATGATCTTTTTTTGCATCCGCAGTACATTTGTAAAGAGGAACCATTATTTCATCTGGACCCCAAAAGAATTTTTCAAATTTATTTCCACTTGTTGGAGCAACGATTGCTGCAACAGAAGGAGTATCTCTTTTAATCGTATAATCATAATCTAACATTCTTTGAATAGCAGTTTTATTGTTGTTCCAAAAAATCGCTTGTGTATCTCTAGTGTATAATTTTTCCATTTTAGCCCCTTACTTCTCTAATGCCATTCTAACGATGTCAGTAACGTGTGTGTCTGGTCCGTACACTTCAATGTAAAGTCCAAGTCTATCCGCAGCTTCTTTAATATCTTTCAAACCTTTTTCATAGTTTGGTCCACCACGACGAACATAAATTTTTGTGTTATGTGCTTTAATCTTTTCAGCATTTTCTTCAAATGATTGAATAATACCTGTAAAAGTTTTTGCTACATCTGTAAAGTTTGCAATAGCTCCACCAATGATTAAAATCTTATCTTGACCTTTTGGATCTTCATGACGAGTCATCAAATCGATAATAGTGTCTGCATAGAATTTAGTTTCACCAGTAGTTGGTCCACCTGAATACTCACCATAGTTTGCAAGATCAGCAATAGAACCACCATTCGCTTCAGCAAAATCAGCAATAGTGTCTGCGTAAACAACAGAAGCACCACCACCGGCAACCATAGTCCAAACTCTACCCATTGGGTTAAGAATAGTAAGTTTTAGTGAAGCACCTGATTTACTATCAGCTTCAGCAATTGCTTTTTCTTCTGGAGATTGATCTTCCATACCAAATGCAGTTGGATACTCAATATCTCCCCATACATCTTTCATCATAAAACCTGCAGTATCATCAAGACGAGCAACAAGGTCAAGAATAGCCATATTATTACCTTCAAGCATAACAATCGGGTTAATTTCTAAATATGCAAAGTTCATATCTCTATAAAATCTAAAAAATGAGAATGCAAATGCTTCAAATTGTGCTCTATTCTCTGCTGGAATATCTGCAGGTATATTAGCTTTAATTTCATGTTCAATATCGGCATCTGTCATATCAATAGGAATTACTACTTCATTAACTTTTTCATCCCAACCATCTTCAACTTCCATTCCACCTTCAGCAGACATGTAAAGTACATCATCTTCACCAACACAAGTAGCAGAAATGTAGTACTCTTGTTCTTGAGAGTGTGGAGTAAATGGCTCAACAATAAAGTGTGTCAAAGTACCATGCTGTCCTGAAAGAAGTGTTGTAGGATGAGAAATTTTCTCATCAATCCATTTTGCTGCATCAGCTAAAGTTACATCACCTGGCTTATTTGTTTTAAATAGTACCAAATCATTTTTACCGCGCTTACCAAATAACATATCTGGTTTTGCAACTAATGGTTCTTGTTTTAACCATTCAAAGCCATGTTCTTCAGCTTTTGCTAAAAGTTCTGCTCCACTTGTTACAAGAACAGATTTGAACCCATAATGGAATCCACTAAAATATTTTTCCCATTGTTTAGAAAAAAGTGCTTTACCGTCGTATTCACGTATCGCTTTTTGAGCCATAGAAACTCCCTATTTTGATATTTGAGGAGCATTGTAGCATAAACTTTTTAATAAATATCTTTTGTTTATATTTCATATTAAATAGATTTATCTATTGTTTATTTTAGTAACATCAGCTTTATATACTGCTATATTATTGTAACGAATAGTTACATCAGCATCTTTTCCTTTACGTAAAGAGAGCTCTTTTAAGCCTATATTATCACACTCATTTACACCATAAAATTTTAATCTTAGTTGCATTTTATAATTTGTTTTTACACAATTAATATTGTGTGATTTTAAGTAAGTTGCCAACTCTTTTGCTACATGCATATCATAAGCAAAATGTTTTTTTGGATTATCTAAAACACGATAAAGTTCTTTATTAAAAAACACAACGACTGCGTTTAGTACTAAGAATATCAATGATATAACAAAAATAATTTTGTATTTTTTTCTAAATTCTTTTACTCTGACGCGATAAGATGAAACAAAACTTTGGGCAGCTAAAGGCAAAGATATAATCAGATAAGGAGCAAATACTTCAATGTCTACTCTTTGTCTAAAAGAGAGAATCAAAGAAATTAGTAGCGCTGTTGTAGAGATATACCATATTTTATCAATTTTCTTTGTCAAAAAACGTTTATAAAGTACATAAAAAATATAGATGAAAACAATAGGCGTAAATATAGCACTATACAGCCCCATTATATCTAAAAAGTGCCCGCTTGGTGAACCATAAATTTTAATATTGTAAATACTAATGGATACAAAATACAGTAGTATATTATAAAGAAACATCCATCTATTTTTTTCAAAGAAATAGTAGACCATTAATCCCAAGAATAGGTAGGAAAAACCAGGATCAAGTAGTGCAAAAACGAGTAATAATGGTGCAATATATATCTCTTTTAATTTATCGCTTAAATAGATATATAATAAAAGTCCAAAAATAAGTAGACCTGCATGGTTTACTACCAATGCCGCACTAATTACACCAGGAAGTAAAATAAATATTAGAATGAGCCATAATCTGTTTCTCGAGGATTTAAGGTATCTTTTTGATATGTTATAAAGTAGTACTACACTTCCAAGATGAAACAGTATCATCGCTAAACGCAGTCCTATATCATTTTCTCCAAAAATATGTATAAAAAATTTAGTGATTTCTTGTAAAAAAGATCTATTGCCATACAATAAAAGTGCCTCATTGTATGAAATAGATACATGAGCCGTTTCAAGCAATAGAATAAGGGCATCTAATCCTAAAAGTAAGAAAAAGATGAATTTTGAACTCATAGTTTTAAAAAATTTCCTATCATTTCATGACCATATTCACTCATGATAGATTCAGGATGAAACTGCACGCCATAAATCTCTTTATCTTTGATTTTTAGAGCCATAATTTCATCATCATCAATACTAAACGCAGTCGGTTCAATAATCTCTGGTAAGCTATTTTTATCTACAATAAGAGAGTGATAACGAGTGGCAATAAATTTCTGAGGAATATCTTTAAACAGAGCACACTGCTGCGTTTGTTTCATCATTGATGTCTTTCCATGCATCATATTTTTTGCACGAACAACATCTCCTCCAAAAACCTGTGCAATACTTTGATGTCCAAGGCAAATTCCTAAAATAGGAACTTTATCTTTAAAATATCTAATCACATCAAGTGTAATCCCAGCTTCATCAGGAGAAGCCGGTCCGGGTGAGACAATAATTTTTTCAGGATGCAAATTTGCAATTTCTTCCACACTCATTTCATCATTTCTTATTATTTTTAAATCAGCACCAAGTTCACGACAATATTGCACAACATTGTAAGTAAAACTATCATAATTATCTATCATCAAAATCATATTATTTATTCCTCTCATCCTAAAAAAGTTCTAATGGCACATTATACCTAATTCTGCAACTCTTTTCGATTTGTAAGCGTTTGCAGATAATTTGAAATATTTATAAGTGAAAAAGTTACTAAAAATATCATAAGTCCAGGAAAGAAGCTTACCCACCAAGCAATATCAACAACGCCTTTACCGCCACTAAGAATCGTTCCCCAGCTCATTTGTGGTGCGACAATTCCAAGTCCTAAAAAACTAAGAGAAGACTCTGCAAGTATTGCACCACCTACGCCAAATGTAAAACTTACAAAATAGATTGGAGCGAGTATTGGTGCATAATATTTCATCAATATTTTAAATTTATTGACTTTTGCAATATTTAATATTTTTATAAAAGGTTGCGAGGTTATTTTAAAACTCTCCGAACGGATTAAGCGGGCTGTAGTCATCCAACCTGTTATGGAAATAATCACTATAAGCACCCACACAGAAGCATTTACGTAACTTACAAGTGCCAAAAGTAAAAAGAAGGTTGGAAAAGTTAGAAATAGATCCACGCTTACAACAAAAACCTTATCGAAACCTCCTCTTAAATAACCAGCTAATGAACCATAAATAAACCCTACAAAAGAAGCAATAAAAGCACTCCCAACTCCAATGGTTAATGAGACCTGACCGCCATCAATAAGACGTGCCAAAATATCTCGTCCAAGTCTGTCTGTTCCTAAAAGATGCGCGAATGAGGGAGAGAGAAGTATGGAGTGAGCATCTAAGGCATAGGAGCTGACTGTGTAAAAAAAAGAGCCAAAAAAAGAGAAAATAAAAATAAATAGCAATAGAGCTATACTAAAGATGGGCATGACCTACTGTTTAATTCCCAAAAGAGTCTGCATCATCTGATCTACTGTTGTTATCACTTTTGCTGCTGCACCATACGAGGTTTGGTATTTAATAAGATTTGTCATCTCTTCATCTATACTTACTTTAGAAACAGAGTTATACTCCATCTCTGTTGCATTAAATTGTGCAGTTACTGTATCATTTCTCGATACTGCAGAGTTTGTTGAGACACCAACAAAAGTACTCGTAGTATCAAACATTCCATAAAGAGTTGTATTATATGTCTCCGTAGCTACATTAAAATCATACTTTTCAAACTGCTGTTGTGTCATATCTAATGCTAAATTATTATCACCACCACTTGAAGAGTATCCGGCATGTACCAAAGTTGGATTGTTACGTAATGTATCATTAAGTTGAATATCACGTGCATTATTACCATCAAAATATCTACCTAAGCCTAGGGCTCCTGCAAAATTTGTTCCAGAATTAAATGAACCATCACTGTAGTTATCTTTTATTGAAAAAGTATATCCTTTTGAAGCAGCATCAGAATTTACAGACAAATCTAAAATATTTTCACCACTTCCAACAGAATCATAATTAAATTCCATATAATCATCTATATCATTTGTTGCATTATTATCCCCATTGTCATCTTTATTTGCTTTAATTTGAGCTTTTATAGAATTATCGGTATTAGACATTGATGTTGTCGAATCTATATTAATTTTTCTCGATGCCACCTCATTACCATCTATATCATAAACAACAACATCAAAAGAGCCCTGTTTAATAGATAACTTTGAATTTACTAGCGGAGTAGAATCACTTAATTCTACACCATTTGATTCTTTATGTGTTGATGCACTTTGAGCATATAAATTATTTGTCCCTTCAATCAATCCTTTAGCAAAAGCATCCAAATCCGATACCGTTTTTTGAAGAGTACCATCAACAGGCATACCACTTGTTGTATCAAGAGCAGCACCACGTAAATTCAGTAGCGCACCTATTTTACCACCCTTTATCTCTTCATTCATCGGTATTAAAGTTCCATCTTGTCTTTCATAAGAGATGTCATAAAATCCAAATTTATTTGATTTATTCTCTAAATGCAGAGGATGAAATGTATTTCCATCGACAATATTAAAACCATTTACACTTAAAGTATAGCTTCCTGTTCTTGTATTAGAGTTACTATCTACTTGAATATTTGCTTCTAGTTGTCCTTGATTTACATTTGCACCAATTAATTTTGAAAGACTTCGCTCTAAAACATTGCGTTTATCACGTAAATCATTAGCACTATTTCCACCGCCATTTTCAGCATTATTTATAGATAAATTAACATCAGCCAACTGTTTTGCCAAATCATTAACCTGATTGACATTAGCTGCTATTTGTTCATTCGTCTGTTTTTGTAAATCTAATACCTTAGTTTGTGTCTCTTTAATATGAGAAGCAAGTGTCTCACTCTGTTTTGCTAAGGCAACTTTCACAGAATCATTATCAGGATTATCTGCAAAAGTTTGCCAAGAATCATAATACTTTTGCATATCAGCTTTTACACCAACACCATCAATTTCAGGAAAGTAGGTAGATAATGTTTCTAAAGTTTGCCTTTGTGTATCACTATTTTCTTTATCAGCAGAAACTGCATTATATCTATCAAAAACAAAATTATCAAAAACTCTTTTTATATCTTGCACTTCAACGCCATTGCCTACCTGCCCTGGACGCATTGCAATAGGAGTTGCCGCAGAGGTCATTACTCTTTGACGTGTATAACCCTCAGTTTCAGCATTTGCAATATTGTGTCCAGTGGTATTAATTTCTACCTGTGCTGCACTAAGTCCACTATAACCTATACTTAAAGTATTAAACATAGAAGCCATATTAAACCCTTACTTGTAAAATTGTAGAATCTTTTGATGCAACTTTATTGTAGCCATCCATCTCTGTTGGCACGAGACGCTCTAAAAAAGTATTGTATAAATTACTTACAATCACTACAAGTTTTGCATACTCTTTATTTACATCACGAAGTGCAGAGAGTTTTACTTTTAGTTCTTCAAGAAGTTGGTGTTGTTGTGCATTTAGAAGTTGTGGAAGTTCTGTGTCAGGATGCGTACTCATCAAAGATGATATTTCATAATCTATCATCGCTTTCTTAGCTTCAAAACTTTTAATTTTTTCTTCTTTGATTGAAAGTCTTTCAAATTGAGGGTCATGTTGTGCAACTTTTATATCATTTATATCTGACTGCGTCAGCAGTATCAAATCATCTAAATCCGTTAAAGTATTTTGTAAATGATGTGTCAACATACTACACCCCTGTTATTTTATCTCTAAAGCAACTCATCAGCCATTTTATTTGCTAAGGCAGACAAGTCTACTTTGTAC
>NZ_JALXBK010000049.1 GCF_026991475.1 Sulfurimonas sp.
AGCGAATATTTTAACTAAAATAATAATATATAATTCTTAAATATTTAAATTAGTTTATCTTGGGTCTGTAATGTAGCCTGTAATTGCAGAAATCGCAGCAACTGCTGAATTAGCAAGATAGACTTTAGATGAACGGCTTCCCATACGACCTACAAAGTTTCTATTTGTAGTTGAAACTGCTACCTCGTTATCACCGAGAATTCCCATATATCCACCAAGACAAGCACCACAAGTTGGATTACTAACAACTCCACCAGCATCAACAATGATGTCAATATAGCCTAAATGGTTTGCTTCACGAAGGATTTTTTGTGTTCCAGGAGTGACGATTAAACGCACATCAGGATGTACTTTTTTTCCTTTTAAAATCTCTGAGGCTACTTTTAAATCACCCAAACGACCATTTGTACAGCTTCCAATGAAAGCTTGGTCTATTTTGATTTTATCTGCAACTGCCTGCACAACAGAGTGTCCATTAGATGGTAAAAATGGGTATGCAATAACAGGGTCAAGATTTGCAACATCTATTTCTAGAATTACTACATAGTTTGCGTCTTCATCAGAGTAGTGAACTTTTGGCTCTCGTGCTAAATTCTTGTCTGCTAAGAACTCTTTTGTAATATCATCAACAGCAACAATACCATTTTTTGCACCAGCTTCAATTGCCATATTACACATTGAAAATCTATCATCCATATTAAGATGCTCTATTGTGCTACCTGTAAACTCTAAAGTTCTGTAAAGAGCTCCATCAACACCAATCATACGGATGATTTCGAGAATAATATCTTTTCCTGTTGTATATTTTCCTGGTTTTCCAGAGAGGACTACTTTGATAGATTCAGGAACTTTAAACCAGTTGCCGCCGCTAATCATAGCAAATGCAAGGTCGGTTGAACCCATACCTGTTGAGAATGCTCCTAATGCACCGTGAGTACATGTATGAGAGTCTGCACCGATAATGACATCACCAGGAACAACAAGCCCTTTTTCTGGTAAAAGTGCATGTTCAATTCCCATATCTTTTTCATCAAAAAAGTTTTTAAGATTATATTTTTTTGCAAAGTCACGACTAATTCTTGCTTGATTTGCTGAAGCTATATCTTTTGCAGGGATGAAGTGATCAAGGACAATAGAAAATCCATCAGGATTCGCAAGTTTCTGTGCGCCACTATCTTCAAATGCTTTTATGGAAATAGGTGTTGTAATGTCATTTCCAATAACCATATCAATGGGAGAACGGACTATTTCGCCTGCATATACTTTTTTACCGACATGCTCGGAAAATATTTTTTCTGTTATAGTTTGAGCCATAATTATGAACCTCTTAATAGTATAAATAATGTTGCGATTATAGCATAAGAGATTTAAAGTTTATTTCTCTTCGTATTTTATAGCACTTTTTGTAAACGCAGTGGAACAAAAAAATAGAGCAATAAATATGGGATTAAACTTTACAACATCTTCACTAACGGTATCAAAAACACCAAAGCTAAATCCCTCTCCATCATTAGGATTTTGTGGGGTAACAACAAACTTTAGAGGAGCAAGGGTTCTAATCATATTGAGTATATTTTTTCTTGTTTTTGTATTTTCTTCATTTAAAATATTAAAATCTTTCTCTTGAGACTCTCTATGAGTCAGTAAAATTTTCTCAATTATGTCTGTTTTATCTTTAAAAACTACCTTGTTCCATTTTATAATAGTATTGTTTGAAGCGACTTGACAGTTCTTTTGCATAAGTGGATTGGGCTTTTTCGCACGAAGAGCCTCTATGAGTGCGAGTAAAAAATTAACTCCCCCAATACTATTGGCTGCTTTTTGCATAAAAAGATGAACGACTAATTTTGTATCATCACTTTGGTTATTGAAATTACACATTATTTATTTTCCTTATTTCTTTTATTATAGCATTTTTTTTAAATTTCTAAAAGAACTGTTTTAATTCTTAAATGATATATAAACTCAGTTTGGCTTAAGCAAATCATAATGTCAAAACTATTATGATGTCAAAAGTAAAAGAAGACAAAAATAGTCTTATTTAAAAATAATCTACTTTTAAAGGCAAAATATATGCAAGTTTATTTAGATAATAATGCTACTACAATGTGTGATCCACAGGTAGTAGAAGTGATGCAACCATTTTTCAGTGAGCTTTATGGGAATCCGAGTTCATTACATAAGTTTGGTACTGCAACACATCCTTACATAAGAAAAGCGATAGACCAAGTCTATACTGCTTTAAACGCAAGTGATGAAGATGACATCATCTTTACATCATGTGCAACAGAGTCAAATAACTGGGTATTAAAATCAGTATTTAATGACTATATTGTAAATGGCGAAAAAGATCACATCATTACAACAGAAGTAGAGCATCCATCTATTCTTTCTACTTGTAGATGGCTGGAAGAGCAGGGTGTAAAAGTTACTTATCTTCCTGTAAATGATCAAGGGGTTGTAGAACCTCATGTTGTAAAAAGTTTCATAACTAACAAAACAGCTTTAGTCTCTGTAATGTGGGCAAGTAATGAGACAGGTATGATTTTCCCTATTAAAGAGATTGGTGAAATTTGTAAGCAAAATGGTGTACTTTTTCACTCTGATGGGGTACAGGCAGTTGGAAAAATTCCAGTTGATCTGCAAGATGTTCATGTTGATTTTGTATCAATGTCAGCACATAAGTTTCATGGACCAAAAGGCGTAGGTGCACTCTATATTAAAAATTCTCAAGAGTTGTCTCCACTTCTTCATGGTGGTGAACAGATGGGACACAGAAGAAGTGGTACTCTAAACGTGCCTTATATCGTTGGTATGGGAAAAGCTATTGAACTTGCAACAGCAAATATTGATGAGACTACGGCAAAAATTAGAGAAAAACGAGACAGACTTGAAGATGCACTTTTAGAGCTTAGTGATACTTTTGTAGTAGGTAATCGTGAAAATCGTACACCAAATACTATTCTTATCTCTATTCGCGGTGTTGAGGGTGAAGGTATGCTTTGGGACTTAAACAATGGTCAAATCGGAGCATCAACAGGTTCTGCTTGTGCTTCTGCAGAGTTAGAAGCAAATACAGTTATGCTTGCAATTGGTGCTGATAACGAACTAGCACATACTGGTATAAGACTTTCACTTTCTCGTTTTACAACAGATGAAGAGATAGACTACACTATAGAACATTTTAGAAATGCAGTAGCTAGACTTCGTGCTATCTCAAGCTCATTTGCAAAAGTACAACCGACTCCTGGTGGAGAAGCTGGTGAGTGTGCAATGCCACATCATATGGCACATTAAATCGTAACAAAAAAATTATAAGGAAATAAATAATTATGGCAAAAGATGATTTATTAGGCGCTTCTCTTTGGGATGCGTACTCAAACAAAGTAACAACTTTAATGAACAACCCACAACATCAGGGGGAGATTACTCCTGAGGAAGCTAAGGCACATGGTAACAAACTTATTGTTGCTGATTTTGGTGCTGAGAGTTGTGGTGATGCGGTAAGATTATATTGGGAAATTGATCCAAAAACAGACAAAATTGTCAATTCAAAATTCAAATCTTTTGGATGTGGTACTGCTATAGCATCATCTGATGTTATGACGGAACTTTGTATTGGTAAAACTGTTCAAGAAGCGGTAAAAATTACAAATATTGATGTTGAATTTGCTCTTCGTGATGATCCGGAAACTCCTGCTGTTCCACCACAAAAAATGCACTGTTCTGTAATGGCGTATGATGTTATTAAAAAAGCAGCTTCACTCTACCTTGGTGTAACTGAAGAGAGTTTTGAAGAAGACATCATTGTATGTGAATGTGCACGTGTTTCTCTTGGAACTATTCAAGAAGTTATTCGCTTGAATGATTTAAAAACTGTTGAAGAGATTACTGACTATACAAAAGCTGGTGGTTTTTGTAAATCTTGTATCAAACCAGGCGGTCATGAAGATAGAGAATATTACCTTGTAGACATTTTAGCAGACACTCGTCGTGAGATGGATGAAGAGAAGATGAAAGCTGCAGCTGATGCACAACTTGCAGGTGCTGATAATTTTGAAGAGATGACACTTGTACAGCAAATCAAAGCAGTGGATGCTGTAATTGATGAAAATGTACGTCAGTTTCTTATTATGGATGGTGGAAATATGGAAATTATTGACATCAAAAAAGATGATGATTACATAGATATTTACATTCGTTATATGGGTGCATGTAATGGTTGTGCTTCATCTGCAACAGGTACTCTTTATGCAATAGAAAGTACTCTGAAAGAGAAACTTTCTAAAAAAATCAGAGTTTTACCAATCTAATTTTTTCTTTTAAAACCCTTGGCTTAGCTCGAGGGTTTTTTCTAACAAATTATTCAGATGCTTTAGCAACCTTTTTTTATCCTCATTCTTTTCTTTTATCATGTTATTCTGTATTGCAGTAAGTACTTTTTTACTTGCATTTATACACTCATTATAAAGTAAAGTTGCCTCATGTTTTGTGAGTTCACAACTTTCCATACCAAATCGAAGAATGTACTTTTTATCCCACCACTTTTTACTGCCAAGTAAATTAAGCGCTAAAATGTCATTTTTTATATAAAAAGTTGTGGAGACAATATCATAAGCAGGTGCTAGTTTTATGTTCTCTATATTTTCATAAACAAGTCCAAAGTTTTTCAAGTGCGCGTCACCGTTTTGGAGGATGTTATTTATAACAATGATTTTAAAAAAATCTTTGAGACTTTTCTTTTTGTATTTGGGTGACACGAAAGTCTTGATGCTTTTTGCTATGCTCTCGTAACTCCCGTCATATTTTTCATCACTCTGTTTGGCTTGTAAAACGCACATATCTTCAAATCCAAGTATCTCACCATTTTCAAGAATATCAAATCGTTTCATTATAAAAAGTTTTGCATCACTCGATATATAAAACTCTGGCACAGGAATATTTGCATACTTTGCAAGAAGCATACAGTAGTATTCATTGAGGGCTAATTCAGGATACTCTCCTCCCCATGATTTTACGATATAGTTGTCATATTTGAGTGTTGCTTTGTTGCGAATGTTTGCTAAAACCTTTGGTTGGACACCACTAATTGCTGAATTGAGTGCAAATTTTGAGACAAGTTCTTCAAAAAGATTAGTAGATTGTGGATTGAGCAGGTCATTAAGCTCGAGAGAATTCTCTGGATTATCTTCTGTTGAGTTATATGTTATACGCCCTTTGATACCTTTTGAAATAAGCTTGAGAATTCCAAATTCATCTGTTTTGACAATTTTAGAAAAGTGTTTTTTGATGATAGAGAGCAGATAGCCCTCAGGCAGGTTCATCTCAAAAATAGGGTGGAGTTTGTTGTTTACATACTGTTGCGTTCTCGGAGGCATTGTAAGCGATACAAAGTCACGGGTATGTGTGTAAGTAAATATAAATTTTTCATTTTCATTACTTAGCATACCAACGGGCTGTTTTAATACATTTACGCCTATGTTATCGATCATTTTTTAATTCCTCAAAAGTTGGAAATCTGCTTTTTTCTTTTAAATCGAGAGTGTATCCAAGGTAGTCAGTAATATGTAAAACCTTACGAAATCCAATATCTACAGCACGTCCATTTTCAAATGAACTTAAAGTTGCACGTGATATACCAATATTCTCTGCAAGCTCTTTTTGTGATATTTTTTTTATTTTTCTTAGTTTTGCAATTGCTAATCCAAACTCTTGAAAATCCATTTTTAGCCTTTTATATCAAATATATTATACATTATACTATTTATTATACATTATATCAAATATATTATACATAATTTAAACTTGACTGAGAATCTTCTTCTAGCTACAATTCTCTTATGTATGAAAATTTTTATGAACAAATTACCAATGCTTTGGTAAATGACGGTTATATTGTTATTGATGATGCTCTAAACGCAGTGACTGCTGCCGCATTGCTTCAAGAGGCAAAAGAGGAGCCAAACTACAAGCTAGCAGGTGTTTCTACTGCTTCAGCGGTGGATGAGAACCGACGAAGAGATAAAATCCATTGGATAGATGCGCATAGTATGGCTACAAAAGAGTACCTTGCGTTTAGCACTGGCTTACAAAATTACTTGAACCGTCATCTCTATCTTGGACTACGTTATTATGAAGCACATTTTGCACGCTATGAGGTGGGAGATTTTTATGAAAAACATCTTGATGCTTTTAAGAGTGCCAAAAACAGAGTGGTAACGACGGTTTATTATCTTAATGAATCATGGAGTAATGCCGATGGTGGAAAGCTTGTTATATATGATAAAGAGGGAAATGAACTGCAAAAAGTAACTCCAAATGCAAATACTTTGGTAGTTTTTATGAGTGAAGATTTTCCTCATGAAGTTTTACCTGCAAAAAAAACAAGATACTCAATTGCAGGCTGGTTTCGCGTAGATAAAGTCTCTTAAAAAGCTTTAAAATTCTACGGTAATTTTTGTTCCAACATTCTCTTTTGAGTCGATGTGCAGTTTGAAATCGTACTCTTTTACTATGCTCTCAACTATGCTAAGTCCTACTCCAAAACCTCCTGCATAAGAGTTCGCCCGTACAAAACGCTCGAAGATATGTTGCAGTTTCTCTTTTGCAATGCCTATGCCTTCATCTTCAATTGTTAAGATTTTTGCTGTTGTGGTGATTTTGATAGTTGCGTTTGGCATAGAGTATTTTATGGCATTGCTAAGGAGATTATTTATGAGCATTTTTGCTTTTGTTGGCGCTATCATTATATTGCAGGCTTCTAAATCTGCCTCAAGAGTAATGTTCTTTTTATTTAGAAGCTCTCCAAAGTAGGAGATATCTTCTTTAACAACTTTGTCAAACGCAGTCTCCTTGGCATCTTCACTTTTATTGTCAAAACTAATATAAGTAAGAGAAGCATATATATCGTGGAGTTGTTTGGTACTTATTGAGATGTTTTGCAGCACCTTTTCATTACATTTATCGCTGTTTTTAAGTCTGGAAGTACTCATCATTAGTGCAGTTATTGGGGTGTTTAGCTCATGTGTTGTGTCTTTTACAAACTCCTCAATCTCTTGCATTTTATCACGGATTGGTTTTAAAAAGATATATGACAAAAAGAGTGCAATAGTAATGATGAGAAAAGCAGTAATAATAACTGCATAGGCTATTTTATTTTTTATTTTTTCTACATTGTCTATACATTTTGAACTCTGCACAACGATGTACTCTCTACCTAAATGCCCAGCTGAACGTTTGCTTACAAGCGTGAAAATACCATTTTTCATATAAAAATCTTTACCAAAATCTACTTTTTGAACAGTTTCACCATCTAGCAATTTTTTTGTTTTGGAAAAGACGCCAACACGGGCATAGTCAAAATTTTTGAGTTTAAATGCTGTTTTTTTCATATCTGCATGGATGATTTCTGCACTTACTTTGTCTGCTATATAGTTCATCTTATAGAAGTTGTTACTCATCTCCATTGAGACCTGAGAGTTGAAAAACCAATATGCGGCTAAAGATAAAAAGATGAAAGAGGAGATGAGATAGAGGGCTAAAAAAGAGTAGAAAGACTTTTTTGTAATTTTATTCATAGAGATAGCCTTCACCGCGGATAGTAATTATTTTCTCCTTCCCTATAATCTCTCTAAGTGTTCTGATGTGTGAGCGTAGTGTTGCATTGCTTGGCTGGGACTCAAAATCCCATATATTTTGACTCAGTTCTTCATTACTTATCAGCCTGTTTTTATTGTTGAGAAAGTAGGCAAGTAGCAGGGTGTCTTTGTTTGTAAGAGAGAACTCCTTTTTATCTTTGAGTATCTTTTTCTTCTCTTTATTAAATGTAATGTTTTGTGCAATTTGTATATATTTGTCGGTTTCAATGTTGAAAAGACGCTTGGTATTGTAAATGCGTGCACTTAACTCTTCTAGCTCAAAAGGTTTTTTAATGTAGTCATTTGCCCCAATCTCAAAAGCTTTTTTGAGAGACTCTGTATCTCTGTAAGCTGTAATAAATATGGTAGGGGTTGTGTTGTTAAAACTCCGTAGCTCTTCAAGCAGCTCAAGACCATTTTGCCCGAGGACATTAATGTCAAAAATAAAAAGGTCATACTCTTTTGTCTCTAAATGCTCATATACCTCCTGGGCATTAAAAGCATAATCTACACTCCAAGTTTCTCGTAAAAAGTCTAAGAGAATGTCTGATAAAACAGCATCATCTTCCATTAATAGTATCTTCATAAGGTATTTTACCCTAAAATACGGGCATGATAATAAAAATTGATACTATAGAGATAGAAGAACTACAGGTTTATAGAGAGTTAAGAGAGGCTGCGTTTAGAAGTGACAGAAGTTTTATAGCAGACTCCCCAAAGGTGGTAAACCTGCTTTTAGAGAGTGATATTGTGATAAAAAGCATCCTTGCTACACAAGAGTATTATGATGAGTTTTACCCACTTGTTACAAAAAAAGGCGTGCCAAAAGTTTACTTAACTACAAAAGAAGAAATGGGTAAGATTGTCGGGCATAAGATTCATCACAATTGCATGATGCACGGTATTCGTCCTGATGATATTACTCTAAACGCAGCGGATGAACAGATTATTATGCTTGACAACATCACTTCGAGTGAGAATGTAGGCTCTATTGCTAGGAGTGCTGCTGCTCTTGGTGTAGGGACATATTTGTTGCCAAAATCCTCACCGCATCCTTTTAACAGACGCGCTTTGCGTGTATCTATGGGCTATGCGAAGATGTTAAAAACACATATTTACAAAGATATTTTTGAGACTATTAGCACTTTAAAAGAGATGGGTTACAGAGTCTATGCAGCAGAAGTGACGCCGTACTCTACAATGCTTCGTGATTTGCAACCTGCTAGAAAATGGGTGCTTATTATGGGGCATGAAGGGCGGGGAATTGCTCAAGAGATTTTAGATGTTTGTGATGAAATAGTTACCATAGAGATGCAAGAGGGCATAAAAAGTTTTAATGTTGGTGTGGCGGCATCAATTTTGATGTATGAATTAGGAAAAAATAATTTTTAATAATAACTTGTGATATAATCAGTGATATAAAAACACAAGAGAGTTCAGTATGCAAAACATATATCTGGCACGACAGCCTATTTTAGACCTAAACGCAAGGATTTGTGCGTATGAAGTTTTATTTAGAGATATGAACAAAGAGAGTGTCATAACGGGAGATAGATATGCTAGTGCAGCAGTAATCAGTAATGTTTTAAATAAATTTGGTAAAAAAGAGTTACTTGAAGATAAACGTGGTTTTGTCAAGATAGATGAGAAATTTTTACTTAACGATATTATATTTTCTGTGCCAAAGGAGTTTTTTGTTTTTGACCTCTTAGAGTATGTTGCCATAACTGAAAGAGTAGTTGAACGCTTAGCACATCTGGCAGACGAGGGATATGTCCTTGGACTAAATGATACACAGCTTACTCTTAATACTTTTGAGAAATATGCTCATGTTCTAAAATACCTCTCTTTTTTTAAGCTTGATTTTGAGCGAGGTCTAGATGATGATACTTCATTTTATATTAAAGAACTTAAAAAGTACAATATACAAGTTATTGCTAGTAAAGTAGAAGATCATGAGAGTTATGAGATAGCGAAAAAACTTGGAGCAGACTGTTTTCAAGGTTACTTTTTTGCTAAACCAAAAATTTTGGAAAATGCCAAATATGAAGCATCACAGTTTGATGTTTTAAAACTTTACAATCTTTTGATGCAAGATACAAGCATTGATGAAATAACTACAGAGTTTGAAAAAAGTCCTGAAATCACCGTACAGCTCTTACAGTTTATGAATTCTGGCGCGTTTCATTTTCGCAATAAAATCTCTTCCATCCATCATGTGATTACTCTGATGGGGCGTGTAACTCTTGCCAAGTGGTTGATGTTGATGATATATTCAAAATCACTTTCAAAAAATAAAAATCATAAACCTCTTATGTTGATGGTGCAAAACAGAATTGAGCTAATGGAAATTATACTTAAAGATGTTGAGCCCAATGTAAAGAGTGATAGACTGGGTGAAGCATATCTTGTGGCTGTTCTTTCGCTTATTGACACTATTTTTTCTATGAAGTTAGAAGATATTTTAGAGGGTATAAATATCTCAGAAAGTGTAAAAGAGGCGCTTTTAGATTATAACAATATTTTTGGTGAGATACTACAGGTCATTTTATTTATTGAAAACTCTAACTTTAAAGGTGTGACACAGTTTGAAAGTGACAACTCTTTAGCATCGGGAACAGTACAAAAGGCAGTTGTCCGTGCAATTGAAAATGTAAATCACTTTAACCACCCAGAGATGGTATAATTCTAAAAAAGATTGTAACTTATGACATTTTCAAACCTCCAACTCTCTGATGAGATGATAAAAAACTTAGATGCTCTTGGCTATCAAAATATGACAGCTATTCAAGAGGCATCTCTTCCCCTTATTTTACAAAACAAAGATGTAATTGCTGAAGCTAAAACTGGTAGTGGAAAAACTGCTGCGTTTGGTATTGGTCTGCTTTCATCTCTTGATGTAAAAAAATTCCGCGTACAGACTTTGGTGCTTTGCCCTACAAGAGAGTTAGCCGATCAGGTTGCAAAAGAGCTTCGCCGTATTGCAAGATTTCAGCATAATATTAAGATATTGATGCTTACAGGTGGGGAGTCTTTTGGCAAACAACTTGGCTCACTTGCGCATCAGGCTCACATCATCGTAGGAACTCCTGGGCGAGTGCTTAAACACCTAAACAAAGAGAGTCTTGATCTTTCAAACTTAAAAACATTGGTTCTTGATGAAGCAGATAGAATGCTCGATATGGGTTTTATAGAAGAGATAGAGAGTGTTTTGGCATTTATACCACAAGAGAGACAAACGCTTCTTTTCTCCGCAACTTATGATGATACAATTTTACAAATCAGCAAAAAAATTCAAAAAGATGCAGTAAGTGTAAAAACAACTACAAGTGAAGTGCAGAACAAAATAGTGCAGGAGTTTTATGAGACAAGTAACAAACTCGATACTCTTGTAAATATTTTCGCTGCATACAAACCTCAAAATGTCATTGTTTTTACTAACACGAAAATTCAAGCCAAAGAGTTAGCAGAGTCGTTAGTACAAAATAAGATAGATGCACTGGCTATTCATGGAGATTTAGAACAATATGAACGCAATGATGTGTTAGTGCAGTTTGCTAACAAGTCATGCCCTGTTTTAGTGGCAACAGATGTGGCAGCTCGTGGTCTGGACATTAAAGAGCTTAGTATGGTGGTAAATTATGACCTGCCTCATGGTTTTGAGACCTATACTCATCGTATAGGAAGGACAGGACGCGCAGGTGCTGAGGGAATAGCCATATCTTTATATGAAAGTTTTGAGAGTGAAAAAGCAGATGAGTATGCGAGCGATGAAGTGACCTTTCTCAAAGAGAGTGCATTAAGTAAAGAGACTGCGTTTGAGATGAAACCGCAGTATGTTACGCTTGTAATTGAGGGCGGTAAAAAAGATAAACTTCGTGCAGGAGATATTTTAGGTGCATTAACGGGAGATGTGGGTCTCAAAGGTGCAAATATCGGAAAAATTGACATCTACGACAGACAATCTTATGTTGCCATAGAGAGCAAATTTATAGACGAAGCAGAAAAGCAGCTTAAAAATAGAAAAATAAAAGCGAAGAAGTTTAGTGTTTGGTCTTTGTAGTACTTTGCTAGCAAAGAGCAATGAATACTTTGTAAGCTAACATTGCTTCTTGAGTATAAAATTTTTTAAAAAAAGTCATACCCTATACCAAAATATCCCATAGAACTGTGGCTGTTAAAATCTGTCTTTGGTATTGGGACATTCGCTCCTGTTACATCCAATCTTATATCTGTAAGTTTCCATGAAACATAACGCCAACCTACTGAGGCATAGATTCGTGGAGAGAGTGTTATAAAACTTTTATGAAAGTCTTTAGCGAAAGGTTGCACTTTTATACCTGCGTCATACTCTTGAAAAATACCATTAGTATGGGAGTTTGTATTGATATAATTATTTTTGATTGAACCAGTTTGATAAGTAACCATTGCATTGAGATATGTCATGACATATTTGTTAAAGGCGTAACTTGCGTTGATACTTGGACCAATTTTATAAGTAAGTATTTGTGTTTTACTCTTTTTCATGAGTTTCATAGTATTATCTGTATTATTGTTATTGTTTGAAGAGTCTTTGTCGCTGTCAATCCAAGGAAGAGAAACACCAAGTGCTAAACCAAGACCAAAAAATGTTCTTTTATTTTTATGGTATATGTCTTTTCCCAAAACAACGTTGGCATCGAGACCTTGTAAACGGTAGTTAATAGCGGGAACATTGCCCGTTGGATTGTAGTCTGAGCCAAAAAGGGAGCTGCTTGTGCTATTAAAATTTTGTTGTCCATTGAGCATTTTTTTTGAATCATACCATGTAAAGTCATAATGATAATACCAAGTAGTAGAAAAGATGTTTTTATGCTTTTCTGTCAAAGTATATGTGGAAATATCTGCATCAATAGTAGAATCTAATCCGATAAATCCACCTTTCATATCAAGTCTGCCTTTTGCGTATTGAAATTCACTAGCATTAAGTGTAACTGCGAAGAGTGCTACAGCAGAGAGAAGAGTTATATTTAACAATTTCATTTGTAATCCTATTGTTTAAATTGTTTGTATTGTACTACGCTTTTTACTAAAAATAATTTAATTTGAGAGAAAAAATTGTCAAAATTGAATATCTTAGTCCATCCATTTACAACTGCTAAAGTCTGTGAAGTGTTTTTTACTCTCTTGTTTTTGTAGCTTCTTTTGCATAATGAGAGAGGTTGTTTCTCCCACATAGCTCAAATGCTCACTCTCTTCAACTACTTCAAAACCAAACTTCTCTAAAAAAGCAACGCTGCTCCTTGGTGTACTGATGGTAATAAGTTCATAAAGGGATGCGGCTTCGCTAAGATACTGCTCCATTAAAGCTCTACCTATACCCTTTGATCGAAATTCCGGTTTTACAGTAATTTGCAGGACAGGCGTATCATCGACGAGGTAGCCCTTTGATTTATGATATTCACTGAGTCGTCTGCTCCAGATAGCTCCAGCTACAACACCGTCTTTAAGCGCATAGACACCGAAGTCTTTTGGGGTGAGTCCATAAAATTCGTAGTATTTTTTTAACGTCTCGACATCTTCTACTTTTACATCACTTGCATCAAGCCTTTGTGAATATCGCAGCATATCGACAACGATCTTTTGCTCACTTGAACGCAGAAAATAGAACTCTAAACTCATACTAACTCCTCTATTTTTTCTTCGTACTCTTGGGTAATCTCATCAAGTTTTGTCTGCTCGATCTCAAGCGTTTCAAAAAGCTCTTCCACGTTATTTTCTATCTCTGAAACTGTTTTTGAAAGCTCCATAAGTGTCGCACTATCTCCTGTGTTTGAAGCTTCTATAAGGGCTTCATGTTTGAGTGAAAGAGTGTTCTCAAGCTCCATTATCTGCTCTTCTAGTTTATCTACTTTTTTCTTGAGTGGCGACGTGAGTTTGTTACGCTCTCGTACAAGTTCAGCACGGCGTTTTTTATTCTCTTTTGTAGAGGATTTTGGAGCAGCTTTCTCTTTTTGCTCTGTTGTCTCATCCTCTTCCCAGCCGATTTTTTCTAAAAATTCATCGTAAGTTCCATCAAAATACTCAGCACCCTCTTTTGCAAAGATGATAAGTCTGTCACAAACACGACGCAGTAGCTCTTCAGAGTGGGTAACGATGATGCTTGAACCTTTAAACTCTTTAATGGCATTGGTAAGCGCCTCTATGGACTCGATGTCAAGGTGGTTGGTCGGCTCATCTAAAAAGAGAAGGTTTACTTCTCGTGCGATGATTTGTCCGAGCATTACACGGCTCTTTTCTCCTCCTGAGAGCAGAGAGATTTTTTTGTCTGCCATATCGCCGCTAAACATCATAGCTCCACAAATGCCGCGAACAGTTGCTTCACTTAGTTTTGGATTGGCGTTGTATATCTCATCCATTACGGTGTTGTTCTCTGAGAGATGGGCAATGTTTGTCTGTCCAAAGTGAGCAAATTTTGTATTTGCGTTGAAGTTTATCTCTCCTGCGTTTGGTGTGAGCAGTCCTGCAATGAGATTTAAAAGGGTTGATTTTCCTTTTCCGTTCTTTCCTATAATGCCAAGCGTTTCTCCCTTTGCCAAAGTAAAAGAAATGTTTTCAAAGAGTTGTTTTTGTGGTGTGTAGCCAAAACTAACATCTTTGACATCAAGCAGTATTTTTGCAGGAGTATCGGCGTAGTTGAAGTTAAAACTGAGTGTAGAGTCATAGCCCAAATCTTCTAAAATTTCCATCTTCTCAAGCTGTTTTACTTTTGACTGCGCAAGTGCGGCGGTAGATGCTCTTGCTTTGTTTTTGGCTATGAACTCTTCAAGCTCTTTTACCTTTTTATCTTGTGCGAGTTTTTGCTTTTGGTGGAGTTCATCATCAGCTAAAAGCTGGCTGTAAAACTTCTCAGTATCGCCTGCAACAAGTCGAATATTTTTACGAACAAGCCCTGCGACGTGAGTACATACTCCATCCATAAAGTTTCTGTCATGCGTGATGAGAATAACCTCACCCTCAAAACTGCGCAGAAAATTTTTGAGCCATCGAAGTGAAACGATGTCAAGGTAGTTGGTTGGCTCATCTAAAAGGAGCAGGTTTGGTTCAGTGACAAGGAGTTTGGCAAGGTTGATGCGTATTTGATACCCGCCAGAAAATGAAAGAGGGTCTTTTTCCAAATCTTCTGCGCTAAATCCAAGCCCAAAGAGGATTTTTTCTACTCTGTAGATATCATACTGCATCTCTTCGCTAAGTGCGAGTGATGCCTCTTCTCGGAGTGTTTTTTCACTAAAAGTGAGATGCTGTTTGAGCGTGCCTATTTTATAATTTTTAGGGATGATGACCTCGCCGCTATCTGCGTGCTCTTCACCTGTAATAATCTTAAAAATGGTGGATTTCCCACTCCCGTTTCGCCCGACAAGCCCGACACGATTTCCTGCGTTTAGCTTGAAGTTCAGGTTTTTAAAAAGCTCTTGTATTGTAAAGTTTTTGGAAATATTTGTTAGTTGAATCATGTGGACAAGTTTACTATAAATCACTTTAAATACTCTTCATATTTTTGATACTTTAGCGCATAAATGAGGTGGTTTAGCGCTATATAGTGATAACTTATTTCTAAAATTTTAAGCTAAATTATGCTCTTTTAATGGAATATTTGCAATTAATAGAACACTTCTACCTCAATAACAGCAATTATATATAAAAACAACATATATTTCTTCTTTTAATAGTGTATTATTTTTAATAATTAATACTGTATTTTAAGGTTGTTATAACTACAATACCAATGAATAACTAGTTGTGTGACAAAACAAATACATCATAAAAAACTAAACTTATCTACATTTTAGACATAAAAATTCCATATAAACAATAAACAGTTATAATATCAATAATAAATTTTTAACATAAGTAGTCCAATGATAAATAAAGAAAATTTTACAAAAATATTAGAATCATTAGGTTTTAAAAAAACTAAAGATATGTATATTAAAAAATTTACTGAATTACATAGTGAATTAAAAGTCGATATTAAAAATGAAAAGCTCATTTATCCTAAGGCATTAAAAGTAAATGGTGAGTTTACCTTAAATTTTAAAGACAATGAAAACTTTGTAGTTTTTGAATGTGTTCATAAGCTTATGTCTCAAGGTTATCAACCTAAACATATGGAACTAGAACCAAAATGGCAACTGGGTCACGGTGCAAGTGGTGGTCGTGCTGATATTCTTATTAAAGACAATGACGAAAAATCTCTTTTAATTATAGAGTGTAAAACAGCAGGAAGAGAGTTTAGCTCTGCATGGAGTAACACGCTTGTTAAACCAACACAACTTTTTTCTTATGTTAGACAGGCTACAAGCACAAAATTTATCGCACTCTATGCAAGTGATTTTATAGATGAAAAAGTTGTCTCTAATTATTATCTTATCAACTTACAAGACAACGAAGAGATATTGAAAAAAAATGATAAACTTGTGGCTTATAAAGATGCGACAAGTACACAAGAGCTTTATAGAGTATGGCGAGACACCTACAAGCAAGACTATACAACTTTAGGACTGTTTGAAGATAACAAAGCTTACGATATAGGTTTTGCACAGCCAAAACTTGAACACTTAAAACAGGTAACTTCAAATGATATTCAAAGTAAATACCATGAATTTGCTACGATTTTAAGACAACACAATGTCTCAGGTCGTGAAAATGCTTTTGATAAACTGGTCAATCTATTTTTATGTAAAGTAACCGATGAGAAAGAAAACTCAGATAATTTAAAATTTTACTACAAGGGGATTGCTTTTGATGAGCCTTTTGATTTTCAAGATAGATTGCAACTGCTTTACAAGCAGGGTATGGATAAATTTTTAGATGATGATATTACCTATATTGACAACAGTTTAATAGATGAAGCTTTTGGCGTTTTTAAAGACAAACCAAATGAAACAAAGAGATTAATCAAACAGTACCTTAAAGAACAAAAGTTTTTTACAAACAATGACTTTGCGTTTATAGATGTGCATAATGAAAAACTTTTTTATCAGAACTTTGAAGTGCTTTTAAAAATAGCAAGAATGATACAAGATATATCTCTTACAGCATCTGATGAAAACCAGTTTTTAGGCGATATGTTTGAGGGCTTTTTAGACCAAGGTGTAAAACAGAGCGAGGGGCAGTTTTTTACTCCTATGCCTATTGTTAAATTTATCATAAACTCTATGCCTAAGCTTGATAAACCACAAGTAATAGACTACGCTTGTGGTGCAGGACACTTTTTAAATGAATATATAGTAGTGAATAAAGAAGCAACCATTACAGGAGTAGAAAAAGAGTACAGACTCTCAAAAGTAGCAAAAGTTAGCTCTTTTATGTATGGAAGTGATATAAACATTATCTACAACGATGCCCTAAGCAAAAGTGATAAAATCAAAGATAACTTTTATGATGTTTTAGTTGCAAATCCTCCCTACAGTGTAAAAGGTTTCTTAGAGACACTGAGTGATGAAGAGAGGCAAAGTTATGAGCTTATTAAACATATAGATGAAAAATCATACTCAAAAAATGGCTCTATAGAGTGTTTTTTTATAGAACGAGCAAAACAACTTTTGAAGGGTGCTGCAATTGCAGGTATTGTTTTACCTAACTCTATTTTAAGTAAAGACACACCTAAACTCTACATAAAAACTAGAGAGATTATTTTAAAATATTTTGATATTGTTGCCATCGCTGATTTTGGTTCAGGTACTTTTGGTAAAACAGGAACAAATACGGCTACACTCTTTTTAAAACGTAAGGTGTTAAGTCCTGATATTTCTGAACACCTAAACAATATGGTAAACAGTTGGTTTGATTGTGACGAAGAGAGTAATAAAGCATTTAAAGATGATGAGCTTTTAAAAGAGTATGCTAAACACATCAACATTGATATAAGACTTTATAAAACGCTCCTTTGTAAAGTTTTCGATGAAGCACTCTTTAAAAACGAAACCTTTATGGAGTACCAAAAAGATTATGAGAAACTAACAAAAACAAAAAATAGAAAAAAGACACAAGCTTACAAAAAACTTGAGAAGAAAGAGCAAGAATCCATAGAACTAAAAGAGCTTTTAGACTATGTTCGCAACATAGAAAAAGAGAAGTTATACTACTTTTGTTTAAGTTTTAAAAATAGTTCTGATGTTCTCATCATAAAATCACCCTCTGATTCAAAGGAAAATAAAAAGTTTTTAGGGTATGACTGGAGTAGCTCTAAAGGTAAAGAGGGGATTCAATACCTTTCAAATAACACCTTAGATGATGAGACCCTAAGTGAAGACGACAAAAGAGTTTTAGAAAACCTTTCAGGTCTAAAAAATATCAATACCCCTCTTTATAATCCATACAACAAAGAAGATGAGAGTAAAATAAATAGCTTGATTTCTAAAAATTTTAGTGCTGAAGCAATAGAAATACCTAATGAGCTTAAAAAGTTTGTTTCTAGCTCTCGGTTGGTTGATATGCTTGATTTTTCTAGGAAGGATTTTACTAAAGAGTTAAATTTAGTTCCAAAAAAAAATATTAAACCTTTAAGTAATAAGTTTAAAAATGTTGATTTAGATAGTTTATTGCAAAAAATAAATGGGTATACAACAAAAATACCAAAAGATGAAATATTAGAGAAAGGGAAATTTCCAGTTATTACACAAGAACAAGATAATTTAATTTCTGGATATACAAATATAGCTGAAAATATATCAGACATTCCTTTAGTAATGTTTGGAGACCATAGTTGCACTTTTAAATATATCGACTTTCCATTTGTTAGAGGAGCTGATGGGACACAACTACTTAAATTTGATGAAAAAATTATACTCACAAAATATTTTTATCATTTGTCAACTCTTTTGGAAATTACAAATAAAGATAAATATGAAAGACATATGAAATATTTGAAAAGTAATAAAATCCCACTTCCACCACTAGACATCCAAAAAGAGATTATAAAAGAGTGTGAAGCCATAGACAAAGACGTTAAAAAAGAAAATAAAAATATTGTAGCTTTTAAAAATGAAATTGAAGAAGAGATAAAACAATCAAAAGGCAGTCTCACAAAACTCATCAATATTACTTCAAAAATAGGAAGTGGTTCAACTCCTAGAGGTGGAGAGTCTTCTTATAAGGAGAGTGGTATCTCACTTATTCGTAGTCAAAATATTTATGATGATGGATTTCATGAAAAAGGATTAGCTTTTATAGATGAAACACAGGCTAAAAAGCTTGATATAGTAGCAGTAGAAAAAAATGATATTTTATTTAATATTACAGGTGCGTCAGTTGCGAGGTGTAGTATTGTAGAGAAAAAATATCTTCCTGCTAGAGTCAACCAACATGTGGCAATCATAAGAGCTAAAGTAGAAAAAGTTTTACCAGAATATCTTCAAAAAATACTAACAAGTAAAAGTATTAAAAATGAACTTATCACTATGTCAAAAACAAGTCTATCAAGAGAGGCTATAACCAAAACACAATTGGAAGAGTTTACTGTTCCTCTACCAACAATAGAAACTCAAAAAGAGATAGTGGAGAAAATCTCTAAAATAGAAGCTAAAATAGAAAAATCTAAAATTATTGTAGAAAGTGCAAGTAGTAAGAAACAAGCTATTTTAAGAAAGTATCTATAATGAATAAATTAAGTTTAAAAGATGAATTAACAGAGTTTTTACTCTACACAACAAAAGAGAGTGATATAAAAATAGAAATTTTCATGCACAACGAAACCGTTTGGCTTCCTCAAAAAAGAATGGCAGAACTTTTTGGTGTAGATGTAACAACCATAAATGAACATCTCAAAAATATTTATAAAAGCCATGAACTCGAAGAAGAAGCAACTATTGGGAAATTCCCAATAGTTCAAACTGAGGGTAAAAGAGAAGTAAAAAGAGAGGTAAATGTTTATAATCTTGATGCTATTCTTTCAGTAGGCTATAGAGTAAACTCCTCTAAAGCTACACAGTTTCGCATTTGGGCGACTAAGATTTTAAAAGAGTATATCATCAAAGGTTTTGCCATGGATGATGATAGACTTAAAAATGGTCAGTACTTTGGTCAAGACTACTTTAGAGAGCTTTTAGAACGTGTTCGCTCAATCCGTGCAAGTGAAAGACGGATTTATCAGCAAATAACAGATATATTTGCAGAGTGTAGTTTTGATTATGATAAAAATTCCCAAACTACTAAAGACTTTTATGCAACAGTGCAGAACAAGTTTCACTTTGCCATCACAGGTAAAACGGCTGCCGAAATAGTTTATGAAAATGTAGATATAAAAAAGCCAAACATGGGTTTGACTTCTTGGAAAAACTCACCAGATGGAAGAGTATTAAAATCAGATACTGTAATAGCTAAGAACTATCTTCAAGAAGATGAGATAAAAAAACTTGAAAGAACGATAGGTGCTTATTTTGACTATATTGAAAGAATTATTGAAAATCGTCAAGAACTTAGTATGAAGGATGTAAGTGAATCCGTCAACAAGTTTTTAGAATTCAATGAGTTTAAAATTCTTGAAGGCAAAGGCTCCATCTCTCATTCACAAGCTAAAGAAAAAGCTTCAAAAGAGTATGAAGAATTTAATAAAATACAAAAAATAGAGTCAGATTTTGATAGAGAGATGAAGAAGTTACTGAGTTAAAAGATACACAACAAGTACGAGGAGACGAATAATTTACCTAAAGGAAAATTATCACTTACGACAACCGTTAGGTGAAAACACACCCCAAAAATTAATCTTTAAAGGAGTGCTTATGAATGATGCAATGAGCGGCGGCATTGGCTTAGTAATAATGATATTTTTATTCGTTTTGGCTATTTTATGCTTTCTATTACTTTTTGCAATTTTTGGAACAAAAGATAAATTAGGTGAATTAATTTCAGAATCAAAAAAAACAAATCAAGCATATCACCAAACAATGAAGGCACTGCAACTTCAAAGTAGGAACCAGATAATTCAAGTAAAGAAGAGCTGATTTTGTTGAAGTTCAAAATTTATGCCACAAAGAAAATGCACTTGTTGTTCCAGTAAATAATGAAATCTCCCGTGTTAGAAGATGTGGAAAAAATGAGGAAAGAGATTATGAAAACAATAACAGCTAAAGAGTTTGATGAGAAATTTGATAATGGTGAAGATATAACAGAGTATTTAGATTTTTTAAATGCTATAAAATTAAAAAATGTCAAAAGATTAAAAATAAGTTAACAACACCTACACGATTTCCTACATTTAGCTTGAAGTTAAGGTTCTTAAAAAGCTCTTGTGTTGTACCCTTTTCTCTATTAAATCTTTACAAAATTTGTGCTATAATATTTGAAAGAAGATTGAAGGAGGATGTTATGAATGTTGTTGAATATACTTTTCAGTCACCGTATCCTAGTCCTTTTCAAGTAGGAAGAGTAGATCTTGCTTCTGTAAAAGAGAATACACAAAACGATACTGCTCCAAAAGAAAACAAAGTAGAGCAAGATAGCTCTATTACTTCTATATTTTCAAGTGAGCAGCAGCTTCAAGAGTTACAAATTATGGATGGTAACTCTTCGTCGCCGTTTATGTTGGATACATACGCTTAGGAGTTAAGCTCTTTTTTTAACTCCTGAAGCATCCATTTCCACTCACCAAAGCCGCTATCTGCGTTGATATGTCCTGCATTTTCTAATACTTTCGTCTCTATATCAAGCTTTTTTTGTAAATTCTGTGCTTCATCCTGAGTCATATAAGGGTCGTTTGTTGAGGTGATAAGAAGAGTATTGGCTGCGTTTAGGGTAGCAGGTAATTTCGCTGGAAAAAATTCACTCAGCTCCTCAATGCTGCAATCTAAGCTCGGTGGGGCTACAAGATAGAGCTTTTGCAATTTTTTTTCGAGGCTGTTCTCTAAGCAGTAGTGAAACCAGAGGGTATTTGCAAGTGAGTGACAAATAACAATGTCAGGTTTGAAACCCTCTAGCGCAGTTTTGAGCTCTTGCATCCAGACATTATATTTTGGTGTATCAAAATCAGAAAATTTCAGAAAGTAAACGCAGCCATACTCTTTAGCTACTTCTCCTGCAAGCCAGCTTTGCCAGTGTGGATAGTCACTCCCTCCCCAACCATGTAAAAGCAATACTTTTTTTGTCATAAAGCGCCTTTTTATTTTTTCTAAGTATAACAAAGTATAATGTCTAAAACTATTTAATAGTGTAAAAAAGGTATAAAATATGAAAAAATTTTTATTATTGGTGCTGCTTGTTGGTATTGGAGTGGGGTATTATCTCTATAAAAAAGAGGGAAAAATTCTTCCTTACTATGAACAACTGACACAAAATCATGTTGGTGTTGAGGTCGATTTGCAGG
>NZ_JALXBK010000050.1 GCF_026991475.1 Sulfurimonas sp.
GATTTAGCTGCAAAATTTGCAGAAGTAAAACTCCCTGTGAGTTATATTTCACAATTTAAAGTGTTGCGAAATCAACAAAAATTACAAGAGCAAACGCAGCAGTCTCAAAAAACAAAATTTACAAAAGTAACTACTCTTAAAAATGCACAAGTAGCTTATAGTGAAAATTCAACAATGTTCCCACGATTAAGGAAACCTAAGGTTCCTCTTGGACACGTACAAAGTAGCTTTGTAAGCAATGCAAGTATAAAACAAAATGCACTAAATACTTATATAGCTAACGACAACTACTACAAAGTAACTGCTTAGTCCTCTTCTATCCACGCCTCTGTTTTTATAACCCTGCCATCATCAAACTGTTTGATTTTAAACGCAGCACTGCATTTACCATCGGCAATATCTAAAACAGCCATTTGCAGAATTTTTTTACACTTTTTAGGAATATCAAAATGCCCTTTTAGCCCTGTTAAGAACTGCTTGAGTGGCACTTTGGCATCCATACCAATAACATTATCTCTACACCCACTCAAACCCATATCACTCATATAAGCCGTACCATTTGCAATTTGGAAGTCATCTGTTGAGACATGTGTATGTGTCCCAATAATAGCACTCACTTCTCCCTGCATCAGCATCATCATTCCACGTTTTTCACTCGTTGCTTCTGCATGAAAATCGACAAATATATTTTTAATACCCTCTTTATGTAACTCTTCTACTGTAGTCTCAGCACAACGAAAAGCATTGTCACAATAGGGCATAGAGTAGTGTCCCATAAGATTTAAAACAGCTAGTTTTTCACTTCCGACAGCATAAACCTTACATCCTGTTCCTGGCACTCCCTCTGGATAGTTATGGGGGCGCAGTATTTCATGAGAATCAAAAAGAGGCAAAATATCTTTTTTATCCCATGTATGATTCCCACCACTCATCACATCAATGCCATATGAGAAAAGCTCATTACAGTTTTTGAGCGTCAAACCAAAACCGTGTGAAGCGTTTTCATAATTTGCAATGACAAAGTCAATGCTCTCTTTCTCTTTTATCTCTTGCAGGTATTTTTTGAGCATATCACGCCCCGGACTCCCTACTATGTCGCCTATAAATGCTATTCTCATACAACCATCTTCATATTTTTTCGCAATTATAGCTAAAGTTGAGCAACTACTTTTTCAATGTTTTCTATAGGCTCAGGTCTCGCAAAAAGATACCCTTGAAAATAGTGACAGCCAAATTCTTTTAGTTTTTCAAAATGCTCTTCTGTTTCAACACCCTCAGCAATGACATCAAATCCAAATGCCTCCCCTAAGTTTATAATACTCTGCACAATAATCTGATCTGAGTGATTTTCCAACATTTCAAAAATAAAACCTTGGTCTATTTTTATCTGATTAATTGGAAGCATTTTTAGATACTGCAAAGAGGAATAACCTGTACCAAAATCATCAATAGAGATCTGAATACCTAACTCTCGCAGTTTTTGCATCTTTTGCACCATTGCTTCAAAATCATCAGCTAAAAGAGACTCTGTTAATTCAATTTTTAATCTATTTGGATTAATGCTATACATTTCAATACTCTTTTTTACAATCGTTAAAAAATCATCTTGAGCAAACTGTTTTGCACTTACATTTACAGCTAAAATCCACTCTTTTGTTTTAGAGTTTTCCTGCCAAACAGCGAGCTGTTTACAAGCACTTTGCAGCACCCATGTCCCAATTTCAACAATAAGTCCACTATTTTCAGCAATTGGTATAAATTTAAAAGGAGAGACTAATCCCTGTTTTGGATGATTCCATCGTATAAGACTCTCTGCCCCAATGTAAGAGGCATCATCCCTATTTTGTAATTGGTAATGGAGTTCAAACTGATTTTCTTGAATTGCTACTAATAAATCACTGTAAATA
>NZ_JALXBK010000051.1 GCF_026991475.1 Sulfurimonas sp.
TTAAGGCGAGTTATGTTTATGCCAACTTCCCCAAGCCACGCTTGAGCGATGCCTGAGCGTTGTCCACCACGAAAGCAGTATAAAAGGGCATTCGGATTTTTTTGCAGATAGTTTTTCCACTCTTGCACACGCTCATTTTTTCCACTCTCTTGTATAAGCTCCTCGGCAAGTTCTACTGCAGCAGCGTTGCCCTGTTCTTTATACATTGTTCCAACAAGTTCGCGTTCTTTGTCTGTAAGTATAGGCAGATTTGTTGTTTGTACAAACGCACCTTTTTCAAACTCAACAGGGGCACGAACATCCAAAAGAGGAGTGTTTTGTAAAACAATAGAGCGAAAATCTTCTGTAAGTTCCAAATCTAATGTACCTCTATTAAATGCTCACTGCGTTTAGTCGTTTGACCAATAGACTCTAAAGAGAGTCCACTTTTTTCAGTAATTTCTAAAAAGGCAGGTACACTCTCTTTTCTTACAACACAAAGCAGTCCACCTGAAGTTTGTGCATCGCACAGTATATTTTGTTGTTCATGTGTCATTGGTCCTATTTTATCGCCATAGCTTAAAAAATTATTGCGTGTACCACCTGGAATACAATCCATTGCCAAGTATTTTTTTACATTTTTAAGTACAGGTACTTTGTCATACTTAATAATAGCACTAATATTGCTTCCCTCACAGATTTCACTCAGATGTCCTAATAGCCCAAAACCTGTCACGTCTGTAAGTGCTGTTACGCCTTCAAGTTGTGCTATTTCTTGTCCAACCTTGTTTATGGCACACATCGCTTCTATGGCTACATCAATGTCACCATCGGCTATTTTTCCCTGTTTTTGTGCAGTTGTAAGTATGCCTATACCTAAACCTTTTGTAAGAAATATTTCACAATCTTCCTCTGCCGTATCGTTGCGTTTCAGATTTTTATTTTCTGCTAAACCTGTTACGGCTAGTCCAAAAATAGGCTCAGGAGAGTCAATGCTATGACCACCTGCAAGTGGAATACCTGCCTCTTCACATACACTACGACCGCCATCTATAACGCGGCTTCCAACTTCAGCGTCAAGTTTGTCTATTGGCCAGCCAAAGATGGCAATTGCCATTAGAGGCTTGCCACCCATCGCATAAATGTCACTGATGGCATTTGTCGCCGCAATGCGTCCAAAAGTAAAAGGATCATCGACTATGGGCATAAAAAAGTCTGTGGTACTGAGCACTGAAGTTCCGTTACCAAGATCAAACGCAGCGGCATCATCTTTTGAGTCATTTCCTACTAAAAGCTCTGGGTATGGAACTTTTGTTCTTGAACTTTTTAAGATTGTATCGAGTAGTTTTGGAGAAATTTTACAACCACATCCTGCCCCATGGCTATATTGTGTTAGTTTTACATCTTGCATAATATATAATATCCTTCTGATTAATTTTACTCAGTTTAGCACAAAAAAGGGAAATATTTAGGAAATGTTTAAGAAATAGCAAACCTTTTTATCACATCTTCTACAAGTATAGGTCTGCTAAAGAGATAGCCTTGTCCGTAATCACACTCATATTCTGTGAGAAAATTCTCTTCCTCTTTTGTCTCTATACCTTCTGCAACTATGGAGTAACCTAATGTTTTAGAGAGGGCTATAATAGCTTTTATGATGGCATTTTCAGCGCTTCCTTTTTCTATGTCATCGACAAAAGTTTTGTCGATTTTTATGGTGTCAGCTGGCAGATTTTTTAAGTATGCCATTGAGGAGTAACCAGTACCAAAGTCATCTATGGAAATCCTAAAACCTTTTGCTCTGAAATTTTGCAAAAGTGACATATTCTCAAGTGTTGGTGCCATAATAAATCGCTCTGTTATCTCTATTTCAATATCTGAAGCTTTAAGATGATACTTTTCAAGTATGGAGAGAAAAATGTTTAATAAATCTACTTCTTTAAATTGCATACTTGCTACATTGACCGCTATATAGTGGATGTTGAGTCCATTTTCTCTCATCTTACACAATGCTTTACAAGACTCTTCAAAGACAAAGTAACCAATGTCCACTATAAGACCATTCTCTTCAGCAATGGGAATAAATCTATCAGGATAAGTAAGCTCTTTGTCTTCGTTATTCCAACGGATGAGTGCCTCAAGTGATACTATCTCTTTTGTCTTTAAGCTGTATTGCGGTTGAAAAACTAAATAAAACTCATCTCTTTTTAGGGCATTTCGCAAAGAGAGTTCAATGTTGAGTCTGCTTTGTATCTTATTTGAGAGCTCCTCTGTGTAGTATTGAAATTGGTTTTTTCCTTTGTCTTTTGCAAGATACATTGCGCTATCTGCATGTTTTACAAGGGTATAAGCATCGTCACCATTTTGTGGATAGAGGGATATGCCTACACTTGCAGTTGTACTTAGTGAGTGTGAATTTACTTGTATGGGCTCTTTGACTGCTGCGATAATGTGGCTAGCAATTTTTGCACTTACTGCTGGTGTTGTGGTGTTTTCAAGTATGATGACGAATTCATCGCCTCCCCATCGCGATATAAAGTCACTCTCTCTTAGTGTATGTCTCAAACGCTTGGCAATTTCTATGAGCACCTTATCACCGATGTCGTGTCCAAGTGTGTCATTTATAACTTTAAATCTATCAAGGTCTATAAAGAGCAGCGATAAGCTCTCTTGTTTGCGTTTTGCAATAGTCAGGGCATGCTCAAGATACTCTTCAAAATGGACACGATTATAAAGCCCTGTAAGCTGGTCATGGTAGGCAAGATAATCAATCTTTTCCTGCACACTTTCAATCTCTCTTAAATCTGTCTGAACGGCAATATAGTTGATAACATTGCCTTTTGTATCTTTAATTGCTTTTATGGTACTCCAAATAGGAATGTAGAGACCACATTTTGTTTTGTTTATGATTTTACCTTGCCAGATATCTTTACTTTCAATGCTGCTCCACATCTGTTTGTAAAAGTGAGTATCATGTGTACCTGAATGGAGAATTTTAAGGTTTTCTCCCTCTATTTCAGGAAGTGTATATCCATAAATTTTATGAAAAGCCTTGTTTATAGATATGGCCTTTTTATCTGCGTTTGTGATAATAATTGCCTCTTCGGTGTTGTCAAAAACAGATGCGGCAAGTTGTAATTTTTCATTTTGTTCAATGTATTTTGTAATATCGAGTTTAATAGCAAGGTAACTGATGAGTTTCTTATCTAAAAATATAGGAACAATGGAAGCTTTTTCATAGTATAAAGAGCCATCTTTGCGCTTGTTAATAAATTGCCCCTCCCATTTCTCTCCATTGTCAAGTTTTTTGTTAAGTTCTACATAAAAGCTGTCGTCTTGTTTGCCAGATTTTAATATATTTGGATTTTGACCTAGTGCTTCCTCTTTGGAGTACCCTGTCATCTTTTCAAAAACTTCATTGACAAAAGTGATATGTCTTTTTGGATCTGTTAGTACAACACTATTGTCACTATTTTTAACTGCAAACTGAAATGCATAAAGCTCTTGAGAAATTTTGACAGATTTTCTGTAAATTTTGAGTAAAATTAAAATGAGACCAAATGCAGTGAGGAAAAAGAGTAGGGTGATAGCTCTGTTTATCTGCATATTTTTGTTATGTATATCGTCTACTAACATATGAAGTTTTTGTAGTTGTTGGTAGAGCTTGTTATTGCGAATTTCCAAAGAGAGTCTTTTGAGTTCACTAAGTGTTTTTAGCATTAACTTTGAATGTGTGTAAAAATTATATATAAGCTTGTTGTGCTCTTCTTTTGAAAGCTTTAAAACATTCGCAATCTGTTTGTCCACAAATACCTTGTCTATATAATCTGTCGTTGTAAACTTTAGTAGATAAAAAAGTGTTTCATTGACACTGCTTTTTGTCTGTTGTGAAATATTTTTGCTCTTTCTGAGTGTTTGTTGTAGGTCAAAAAGGAAATGAGATGTATTGATAAGAGTTGCGTTTAAAGATTTAAAATACTCCAAATTATCAACCTTTGCAGCAAAAGTTTTTTTAATGTTATTTAAACATTGTGTTAGTTCTAAATTTTTTGGATATTGTCTAGCTATATTTTGCTGTAGTGAGTTAAGGGTTGTTTTAAATGCTCTAGTGCTTTTATTTACACCATTATAGTTTTTAAAGACATCAATACTCAAGGCAAAATTGTCAAACTGTTTGTCTGTAATTTCGAGTGAAACGATTTTATTATGAATAATATTGTACTCTTTTGTATCTTTATCTATCGAGACAAGATAAGAGAAGAGTACAATTAACATTACAAGTGAGCTAAGGAGTAAAAAAACTACTTTATCAATTTTTTTAAGTAGGTGCATTTTATGGCTCAATATCTTTTGGTAGTTCTCCATTGAGAGATTTTAGAAATGCCAAAATTTTATTGACTTCATCCTTTGTCATTTTTCGACCAAGTTGATACTCAGACATTATAAGTACTGCCTTGCGTAAACTTGGTTGACTCCCATCATGAAAGTAGGGCGCTGTACGCGCTACATTTCTAAGAGAGGGAACTTTAAAAAAGTATTTGTCTCTTTCTCTATGTGTAACATCATATCTTCCTAAATCTGTACTGTTTGCATCACTGTAAATACCAAATTTATTGTACATATTACCACCGATGTTCACACCTTGATGGCAAAGTATGCAACCTTTTGTTTTAAAGAGAGTGTAACCATCTTTGGCTGCGTTTGAGAGTGCTTTTTTGTCACCTCTAAGGTAGCGGTCAAAGGGTGCATTTGGTGTAATGAGCGTCTTTTCATATTCAGCTATTGCGTTTGTAATGTTGGCTTTTGTTATTCCATCTTTATATATAGCGTCAAATTGTTGTTTATAAGCAGTTTTATTGAGTTTTGGTATGAGCTTTTTAAAACTGTTTGTCATCTCAACAGGATTCTCAACTGGTCCCGCAGCTTGGTCTTGTAAAGTGGCGGCTCTTCCGTCCCAAAATTGTCTAAAGTTAAAAACGGCATTGTAAACAGTAGGTGAATTTCTTGTTCCTGTACGTCCGTGGTAGCCAAAAGAGACTCTAAGATTATCATCTCCTCCATCATTAAGGTTATGACAAGTTGCACAACTTACGCTGTCATCTATGGAGAGACGAGTGTCAAAAAAGAGCTTTTTTCCTAGAGCGGCTTTTTTTTCATTGACCTTTACTTTTAGAGGAATTGCAGAGATAAGAGCATCTGCTTGAAGAAGTAGTATATGTGAGAATAGGAATGATAATAAGAAATATTTATACATATCGCTATTTTAGCTGGAATTAACTGAAATAACAATAGAGATACTAACGGCTGATTTATTTTAAAAGGTAACACGGTCCTTTAATATTACCACTAAGCATTTGAATAGCTTGATGAAAACTAATAAGGTTTTGTTAGTATTTCACAGTCTCTCTGTTTTGTTGTAAGTTTAATAAACTTCTTTCCTGTGAGCAATTCTAATAACTGAGATAACTAAATAATTATTCTCTTTTAAATAAATTATTCTATAATTCCCAGCTCTTTTTCTAAACTTTCCTTTATGTTTACCCTTAAGCTGTTTATCGTTTGAAAAATTTCCATCTTGTAAATTTAAAATTTTTGTTGAAACAAGTTTTTGTGCTTGTGCATCTAATTTTAGAAATTCTCTCTCAGCATCTTTATCAAATGCAATTTTATACATCTATCCCAGCTTTTTTAAAAACTTCTTCTAATGGTACAAGTGTAGTTTTTCCAGCTTTGAGATTATCAATTCTTTTGTCTGCTACCATTTCATCTAGTTTATCAAAGTATAATTCTATTGCTTTTTCAACAAGACTTGTTCTTGTTCTATCAAGTTCTTGTGCATATTCATCAAGAGTTTGTACAACATCTTTTTCTAATCTAATATTAATTGCTTGTTTCATAATAGTAAACCTTTAATTTATTTTTTGTATACACAATTGTAGTGCAAATAAAAGATTTTGTCAAGTGGCTTACAACGACTGAGTTGAGAAATATTTGAGCCGCAGGGTCAAATATTTCTCTCCAAGTTTAGATGAGTTAGTAGAAGAAGATAATGTAGTTCGTGCAATAAAAGCATATGTAGACACATTAGATATTTTTAAACTCAATATAAAAACTAAAAGAAGCCTAATCAAAGATGTACAACCTGCATTTCATCCTAAACTACTCTTAAAAATCTATATCTATGGCTACCTAAACAAAATAAGAAGTAGCCGAAAACTTGAACTTGAGATAAATAGAAATATAGAGATGATGTGGCTCACACAAGGTCTTCGACCATCCTATAAGACTATCGCCAATTTTAGAAAAAATAATCCTAAAGCTTTGCAGATTATATTTAAAGAGTTTAGCATACTCCTTAAAAATCTAAAACTTATAACAGGTGATTTAGTTGCAGTAGATGGAGCATTTTTACGGGCAAATGCCAGTAAAAATACACTTATCATGAGAAACACGGTAAAAAAAGATATAGCTAAAATAGATGAAGATATAAAAAACTATATGACTATACTTGAGACATTAGACAAAGAGGACGCAAACACCACAAACCTAAAAATCTCAAAAGAAGGGACTAAAAATAAATGTTGTGTCCGAAAAATTTGCTATTATAAGGATAATAAATAGATGGATGCATATATGAGTCAAATGGAAAATAAATTAAACATAGATCAACTACTTGGAAACTTAAGTAA
>NZ_JALXBK010000052.1 GCF_026991475.1 Sulfurimonas sp.
TCAAGTCAGGTGGGGATTTGTCTCAAACAAATGAACTTGGTGAGTCTGTACTTGCTTGTGCTTTGCGCGCAGGATGTGAAATGGAGACCTTGATGCTGCTTTGTCAAAATGGAGCAGATATTTTTGACTTCGATGATGAGGGTGTAAGTATTTTTGATATGGCAGTAACTTATGACAATAAAGAGATGTTACTTTATTTGATAGAGCAGGGCAAAAATGTCAATGAAACAACACGAAAAAGTGGTTTTACAGCACTTATGGCAGCTGCATGTTATGGCAGGATAGAGATAGCACAAATACTTTTAGACAATGGAGCAGATACAAATACCAAAGACTCAAAGGGTTTTACAGCAGTTGATTTTGCGAGAAAAATGAATAAAAAAAGTATTCTCTCTCTTTTTGAATATGACGAAAATAGTCCTAAAAACACCGCGTATGCACGCTAGTTTTTAGTCGAAAAACTTTCCTTGGTTTGAGTGATCAAGCGGTTTTCTCTTCTCTTTTGTAAGCCAATCTTGTAAAAGTGACTCTACAACTTTACTCAAACTCATTTTATATCTGCTTCGAGAGTACTTCATGGCGTCATCCCATGTTGATTTGTCTATAAGCAGACTTCTTGTGACTTCATCTTTTGGTTTCAACTGTTTCTTCTTTCATATATGATTTTCAGGTGTTAAAAGCAATAATAGTTCCAATTAGTCATATTGACTACATAAGCACATAAGGGATATTTTGTTCATTGAGCGCCTCTTCAAATAGTTTAAAATAGTGTAAAACATCCTCTTTATTCTCTCCTGATAGTGAGAGTTCCACATTTGGCTTATTGTCAATGAAAATTGGTAGTGATGAGAGTTCAATATGTGCTGGAACTTTTTGCATTACTGAAATGAGTGTATTTTCACTTGTTTTTGCTTTGAGAGTGTATCGGTAGCTTTTTTTCATATCTGAAAAATGCTTTTGTATAGCTTCTTGGAGTATTGGATGTGCCATAGATGGAAAACCAGGGACGAAAAAATATTTTTCATCTAATGAAAAGCCTGACATATTATTTATGGGGTTTTTCAAAAGAGCTGCGTTTGGAGGTAAGTCTGCCATGTGAATTCTATGTGGATATGCCTCATCACCAAATTTAGCAATAATATCTCGTCGAAACTGCTCATTTGTTACAACTTTTGAGTCTCTAAAAATTTCAGCAGCAATTTCACGGGTCAAATCATCGGGTGTAGAACCAATACCTCCAAAAGAGAACATCACTGCGTTTGAATCCTCTTTTATCGTACGATATGTACGCCGCATAAGCTCTTTATCGTCTTTTATAACAAAAGATGCGAAGAGTTCATGTCCATACTTTTGTAACTCTGCTTGTAAAAATGCAAAATGTTTATCATTTCTGCGTCCGTTAAGTATTTCTGTTCCAATAATTACTGCGTAAAAATTCATATACCAATCTTTTTATTTTAATTATAGTATTATTCCATAAATAATTACCTAAGGATTAAAGAATATGTCACAAATAGCAAAACTTGAAGAGTTATTGACAAAAAGTGTTATTCCTGACATCAAAGATAGACTTGATGAAATCTTTGAAGAGATAGCAGGAAGTAAAGAAGCAACAGAAGATGCTAAAGAAGAGATAGAAGAGCTTCGTGAATTTAAAGCAGACTTAGAAGATGTTTTAGAAGATATTGCAAATGGTGATATTGATGAAGCTGAGGCAAAAGAGCTTGTTGAGGATATTTTACTCGCTCAAAAAGACCAAGATGAAGAAGATTTTGGTTTCGTAGAAGAGAAATAATTAAAAAATAGGAGAAAAAATGAGAATAATACTACTAGGCGCACCAGGTGCAGGTAAAGGTACTCAAGCACAATTTTTGACAAAAAAATATGACATTCCTCAAATATCAACAGGCGATATGCTCCGTGCTGCAATAAAAGCAGGAACAGCAATGGGAAAACTTGCAAAAGAGGCGATGGATGCTGGTAAACTTGTTACAGATGAGATAATCATTGGTCTTGTAAAAGATAGAATTGCTCAAGATGACTGTAAAAATGGTTATCTTTTAGATGGTTTTCCAAGAACACTTCCTCAAGCCGATGCTGTAACAAATGCAGGTATTGAAATAGACGCAGTCATTGAGATAGATGTACCAGATGAAGAGATAGTAAAACGCATGAGTGGAAGACGCGTACATCTTGCAAGTGGAAGAACATATCACATCATCTACAATCCTCCAAAAGTTGAAGGTAAAGATGATGTGACTGGTGAAGATTTAGTACAGCGTGATGATGATAAAGAGAATGTAGTGCTTGATAGACTCAAAGTGTATCATGAACAGACTGAACCTTTAGTAGATTACTATAAAGCACAAGCTGCAAAAAATAGTAAAATAAAATACATTACTGTTGATGGAACGGCTGATATTAAAGATGTTGAAGAGGCTATTGTTTCAGGACTTGAAAAGTAGTAAAGTTTATGATGTGCTGCGTTTAAACGCAGCCTCATAGTATAGAAATTAAATTTTAGAGTTTATGAAACTCTGCATCTGCGAGACTATTTGTTCAATAGTTCCTTCACCAGAAATTACTTTTAAAAGATTTTTTGCTTTGTAGAAATCTCTAATTTGTTCTAATGGTTCAAGATAAACACGCATACGATTATTAAATACTTCATTATTGTCATCTGCACCACGAGCTCGACCAAGAACTCGCTCTCTAGCAGTCTCTTCGCTCACCTCTACTTCTATAATATTAGTTAATATGATTGAATTATCATGTGCTAAAAAATCTTCAAGAGCATCCATTTGTTCAATACTACGAGGATAACCATCTAAGATAACTACATTGGTAGAGGCATTTTTAATAGCATTAGTAATTGTTGCAATGGCAATATTAATAGGTACAATAAGACCATTTGATATATAACCCTCTATCTCTTTTCCAAGCTCACTTCCTGAAGCAACTTCTGCTCTAAGCATATCACCTGTTGAAAAGTGAGAGATATTTTCATTCTCTTTTGCAATAAGCTCGGCATCAGTCGTTTTACCAGAGCCAGGAGCTCCGATGATGAGAAATAACTTTTTCATTATGCTTTTACTTGTTCACGCAATCTAATGTGCAGATCGCGAAGTTGTGTATTGTCAACTTCTGATGGTGCTTGAGTGAGTACACACGCTGCTTTTTGCGTTTTAGGGAAGGCAATAACATCACGAATACTTGCTTTTTTAGAGATAATCATCATAAGTCTATCAAACCCTATAGCAAAACCACCATGTGGAGGTGCACCAAATTTAAGCGCATCAAGTAAGAAACCAAACTTCTCTTGAGCCTCTTCTTCTTCAATACCAAGAAGTTTAAATATCTCTTCTTGTACCTCTTCTTTGTGAATACGAATAGATCCACCACCAAGTTCAGTACCATTTAAAACAATGTCATAAGCAATTGATTCTATCTCTTCTACATCATCTTTATCTGTATCTTTTGGTTGTGTAAATGGATGGTGGAGTGCTTTTACATGTCCATCTTCTACTTCAAACATAGGAAAATCAACAACCCATACAAACTCATAAGCATTTTCATCTATAAGGTTCATTTTTTCATGTTCAGCGATGAAGTTTCTAAAACGACCCATATAATCCCATACAGTTTTTTTCTCACCAGCACCAAAGAAAACTACATCGCCAACTTGCATATCAAGTCTCTCTATAAGAAGGTTAATGTCCTCTTCTTGGAAAAATTTAATAAGTGGACCTTTTAGACCATCTTCTTTCATTTGGAAGTATCCAAGACCATGTGCACCAAATTTGCGAACGAACTCTTCAAAACTTTTCATTTCGCGTTTTGAAAATACTAAATCAGCACCAGGAACTTTAAGGGCTTTAATACGGTTTTTATGTGGTTGTTTTGCAATGCTTGTAAAGATTTCATTGTCACATCTTTCAAAAATATCAATAACATCAACCATCTCAAGACCATAACGAAGATCTGGTTTATCTGAACCATATTTTTCCATAGCTTCTTTATAAGTCATACGGTTAAATGGTGGTTTAATATCCACACCACACGCTTTAAACATACCTTCAAGCAAATCCTCTGCTACTTTTATGACATCTTCTTGAGTACAAAAACTCATCTCGACATCTATTTGAGTAAATTCAGGTTGTCTATCGGCACGCAAATCTTCATCACGGAAACATTTTGCAATTTGGAAATATCTATCAAATCCACCAACCATTAAAAGCTGTTTGAAAAGTTGTGGTGATTGTGGAAGTGCATAAAATTCACCATTGTGAACACGAGAAGGTACCAAATAATCTCTTGCTCCCTCTGGAGTAGATTTTGTTAGAATTGGTGTTTCAACCTCTAAAAATCCATTTGCATCGAGTACATTTCTTGCTGCAATTGCTGCTTTTGAACGTAAACGAAATACTTCAAAAACATCAGGGTCACGAAGCTCTAGGTAACGGTACTTCAAGCGAGTCTCTTCACCAACATTTTTATCTCCAATTACAAAAGGAACAGGAGCTGATTTGTTTTCAATAATAAGTTCATCTACTACGATTTCAATAGCACCAGTTTTTAGGCGTGGATTTGTAAGCCCTTCACCACGAAGACGTACTTTCCCTTTTGCAATAAGCACATACTCGTCACGCACATCATTTGCTATTTTATGTGCCTCTTTAGAGTCTTCAGGGTCACAAGTAAGCTGGATTAAACCAGTTTTGTCACGTAAATCTATGAAAATGATTCCACCATGGTCACGATAGTTATTAGCCCAACCAGTTAGAACAACATCTTCTCCAACATTAGTTTCATTTAAATCTGTACAGTAATGAGTTCTCAAAATATAGAGTCCTATATAAATAATTTTCGCGATTATACCTAAATATAGTATAATTGACAAAATTATTCACAAGATGAGCAGACTTGAAAGCAAAAACAATAAAAAAAGTAGGTGTGGTTTTACGCCCCTCAACACCTGAACTAAAAGAGTACTACTATACATTAGAAAAGATTTTTAAGAGGCATGATATAGAAGTGCTTTTAGATAGTATTAGTGGTGGTATGATAGGCGTAATGGGAATGGAGTTTGATATTTTATGTAAAAGTGCAGATGCCATTGTAACGCTTGGTGGTGATGGTACACTCATCTCGGCTGTAAGACGATCGTTTAAGTATGATGTTCCTATTTTTGGTGTTTATGCCGGTTCTTTGGGATTTCTTGCAGATATAGATTTTGATGAACTAGAGCAGTTTGTAGCAAAATTAGTGCAAGGCGATTATAGAGTTGATGAGCGTGCTATTTTGGAAGCGACATTTAAACAAAGTGGTAAAGATGTTTCTATTTATGCTTTTAACGACATTGTGTTGACCCGTCCCTCTGTTTCAAACATGATTCATGTAGAAACACTTGTTGATTCCAAGTCGTTTAATACTTATTATGGTGATGGTGTCATTGTCTCCACACCTACAGGCTCTACTGCATACAATCTCTCAGCCGGAGGACCTGTTCTTTTTCCTTTAACAAATGTTTTTGCACTTACTCCTATCTGTCCTCACTCTTTGACACAAAGACCTGTTGTTTTACCAGGAGAATTCTCCATAGAGATGAAAACACCAAAAGATAAAGCACTTGTCATTATAGATGGACAAGATAAACATGAACTTGCAAAAGGCGAGAGTATACATATACAATTAGCAGAGAAAAAGGTAAAGCTTATCCATAGAGATGAGTTTAATTATTTTGATGTTTTAAAAGAAAAATTGAATTGGGGAGATTAAGATGAAAAAGAGACTTTTTTTATTACTATTTATATGGACTGCGTTTAATACAGTTGTGTTTGCACAGACAAGAGGTGAAGGTCACGCAATTATTTTGCAGTATCATCGTTTTGGTGAATCTCGTTATCCTTCTACTAATATTAATATGGATTTATTTAAAAAGCAGATGGCATATTTGCACAATAATCACTACAATGTTGTACCCCTTTCTCAGGTGGTGAAGGCTTTAATGCATAAAAAACCATTACCACCAAAAGCAGTAGTAATTACCATGGATGATGCTTATAGAACTGTCTATACAAACGCTTACCCAATTTTGAAAAAGTATAATTTTCCTGCAACAATATTTGTCAATTCAATGCCAATAATCCACCACTCAAAACGCTATATGACATGGGATGAGATGCGTGAAATGGGAAGAGAAGGTTTAGCAGAGTTTGGAAATCATACATATTCGCATGAGTATCTTGTTCGCATAGATAGCGACAAACCTGCTCAGTATAAGAAGGATGTAACAAAAGAGATACTTAAATGTGAGACAAAACTGCAAAAGGAACTTGGAAAGTATCTCTGTTCAAAACCAAAAATACTAGCATACCCTTTTGGTGAGTTTGATGTCCGTTTAATGAAAATTCTTAAAAAACTTGGTTATGTCGGCATAGCACAAAATTCAGGTCCTATCTCACAAAGAAGTAATCTTTTGGCACTTACACGCTTTCCAATGTCTGGAAACTTTGGCAAGATGCAGAGTTTTATATTGAAATTGCATACTTTGCCTTTGGCTGTTAGATCTACTTCTACTGAAGATACTATGGTGACAAAAAAGAATAATCCTCCTATTTTTAGATTAAAACTTGAGAAAAAATACAA
>NZ_JALXBK010000053.1 GCF_026991475.1 Sulfurimonas sp.
TCAAACGCAGCGGTACTCTTTGCCCTTGTAGCAGTGCACTACACAGGAGAGCAACTTATTGACCCTATTTTAGGTGTCGCTATTGCTATTTATATGATTTACTCAGCCATTCCAATCATCAAAGAGGGAGTCTTAATGCTTCTTGATGTTTCCCTGCCAAAAGAAGACATAGATAAAATAAAAGAGATTTTAGATGCTGAGCCAGAGATTACAACATACCACTATCTACAAACAAGAATCTCAGGTTCTCATGTTTTCATATCTTTCCATGCAGTTTTTAATGTCTCTATATCGTTGTACGATGCCCATACAATCGCCGATAAAGTAGAAGCTAAAATCAAAAAACTATTTGATAAAGATAAAAAACTACACATTTTAATACATATGGATCCCTACGATGATGCAGATATAAACGCAGAAGAAGAGGAATGGTAGATAGATAAAAGCTATTTTTTACTAGCTTTTACCATCTTTACAGAAAAATTCTTGTTGGCTATATTTTCTAAAAATACTGTTGCATAAGCACCTTTTGGAAGAGTAAACGCAATGTTTAAAATATCAAAATTATTTCTGTAATCAAATTTTATATCTTGTGGAAATATAAGTGCTGCTCTACGCAGACCTTTATCGTACAAAAATTCATCATCATATTTTTCTTCTATTTCACGAGCTTTTGCTCTTGCTCTGTAAACATTACGACCTATAAGTAGTCCTGTTGGCACAACTTTATGTGCATCAAAATCTTTTTGAGGAATGTTTTTTGGCGTAAAGAGTTTCTCTTCATCTGAGAGATAAACATCGCCCTCTAAAAGCATAAATTTACCACCATTTTCTTCACGAGACAATATAACTCTCTCCCTAAGCCAATCATTGAAAAATTGACTCTGATAAATAGAGATAAGAAACTTTTTTAATTTTGCATCGTTTATATATAAATCTCCAGCTATCATTGCTTTGGCTTGTTCTATAGAATCTTCATCTCTACCAAATCTTTGGTAGCCAAAATAGTTTGGAAGTCCATTTTTTTCACTCTTTCGTGCAAGCTTTTCAATTTGCCCTGCTTCGATTTGTGAGACCTCAAAAAGATTGATGCTAAAACGATTTCCCTCTAAATCACCCATACGAATGGAATGAATATGTCGCGTTGTATCTAAAATTTTAATTTGAGAATGTTTAAACTTTTTAAGTGCTTTTTCATATTTTGCCTCTACACTTATATACTGTGTCGTTGTTGCATGTTTATCTTTTAACCCTGCATAGCCTATCTTCTCGGCAGGCAGATTTAAAAACTCTGCAAACGCAGCTATCATGTCCCATGTGGTAAGCTCCACTTTTTTCACATATAAAATAAGAAAATTTCCATTTCCTTTAAATTTTATAGGTATTTCATCTACAATAAAATCATCTTTGTTCTGTTCAAATTTGAAGTTTATTTTATTTCTGTTTTCTAAGTATTCTCTTTGCAATGTTTTCCTTTTTAGAGTGCTAACAATTTTAGCTCTTTAGTAGCCTTGGCTATATCTTTTTTTATTGCAACTTTAAGTGCATCTAAACTTGCAAATTTTTCATTATCTCGCAAAAAAGAGACAAAACGAATTTCTGCTTTTTGCTTACACTCTACCACGCCATCAAGTATATGCGTCTCTACCGCAAACGAACCATCGGTACTTTCGCGATGTCCAATAAAACTTACAGATGGATGAAAATGCTCTTCATCATCTATACGCGTTGTTGTTACATAAACACCCTCTTTTGGGAGTAAAAAGTCCCCTACTTCTAAATTTATAGTAGGAAAAAGTTCTTTTGAACCTAGACCTTGTCCTTTTATTAGACTCCCATGAATGCTGTAGTTATAGCCTAAAAATTCATTCGCTCCTTTTATATCACCTATTTGCAACTTGGCACGAATTTTATGCGAATGTACTGAGTCATTATTATGTTTTACTTCATCTACCACAACTACTTCTCCTTCAAAAAGCTCTCTCAAATCAGCAAAAGAGTACTTTCTATCTTTTCCAAAATGAAAATCATATCCGACAACAATCTTCTTGAGTTTTGGAAAGTGTCGCCCCAAAAGCTCCACAAAACCTCTCCCATCAAGATGACGGATTGCATCAAGCTGCAATATTTCTACTTTATGTTTTGTATGTAACTCCCGAAAATTTTTCGGTGTTAAGTTCGCATACCCTGCATCAATAACTACAACAGTACCATCTGCATCAAGTTCACAAAAAAGTGCCTGATGTCCAATATGCATACCGTCAAATCCACCTATAGCAACGGATGTCGTTTTTTTCATTTACACTTTTTCCTTAAAAATGACTATAATTACATTATAACCACATTATAACATATACAAAAGGATTTTTACTGCATGACAATAGATGATACGCCCATAGAACAGCTTGCACAAAAACTTCTCAAACTACCTCATGAAGAGTTTAAACATATCATCAAAAATATTTCTTATCAAAAACTAGCAGAGGCAGTCTCCTACGCTGAGAGTAATCGAGCAAAACATCTCATCAATCGCATAAAACATATAGATGAAACACTCGAAAAAAATATATATAAATTACTAAAAAAAGAGCAGCAACATATAATTAAACAGCTTTTAGAATACGAAGACAATGAGGTTGGTGCTTATATGCATCTTGAACTTCTCAGTGCAACTCAAGATGAAACAGTTTTAGATATAAAACGAAAAATACAAACTTATGAGAAGGCATCCCTCACTCACGCTGCGTTTAATAAGCTCTTTATCATCACCAAAAAAGAGCATCTGCTTGGTGTTTTAGATATTAGTAAACTACTGCTTTATGATGATACACAAACCATTGAGCAAATCATGGAGAAAGAAAATTTACCCCAGGCATTGATGATTAATGAACATGCAGATATTCATACTGCCGTAAAACTTTTTGAAGAAAACGACCTCTCTACACTTGGTGTTGTAAATAAAAGTAAAAAACTTCTTGGACGTATTCTTTTTGATGATGCCTATATATTTATTCGTGTTGAGGAGGAGAAACAGGCACTCAATATGCTTGGAACACACCATGAAGCTGAAAAAAGTTTTGCTACAGCGCAAAGAAAAAGACTTGAATGGATTTTCATTAACCTTTGTGCAATTCTCCTCTCTGCATTAGTTGTAAATCACTTTAAAGGAACAATAGAGCAAATAGTCACACTCGCTGTTTTGATGCCTGTTGTTGCAGCACTTGGCGGTAATGTTGGTAATCAAGCCGTCACCGTAACAGTGCGGCGTTTAGCCCTTGGAGAAATCAGCAAAACATTGGCATACAAAATAATGGGAAAAGAGTTTCTTATTGGCATTGTCAATGGTCTTATAGTTGGCGTTGTTGTGGGAGTTTTAGCATACTTCTGGTTTCATCAACCAATGCTCGGTGCTGTTGTTGCTCTAGCTATCATCATAAACCTCTCATTAGCAGGTCTTATCGGTTCATTTTTACCTATCATTATGAAACGCTTTAACATTGACCCTGCTATCGCGTCGCCACTACTGCTCACAACAGCTACAGATGCTATGGGATTTTTTGTATTTTTAGGTTTAGCAACGCTGATTTTACTCAAATAAACAGTACGACTACTTTTTAAAGTAGTAACAATACTCTAAATTTCCCTCTTTTCCTGTAAGTGATGAAGGTGATTTTTGCACCAATTTCCACTCTTTTAAGAGACAAGCATCTTCAAACTTTTGCATTGCGTTTGCGATGGCTTTTTTATCAAGAACAACACCATTTTTATCACGCTTGACCTCACGCCCCACTTCAAACTGTGGCTTAAAGAGTAAAATAATATCTCGCGATGCAAGTCTCTGCACATCCTCTAAAATATAGAGTAAAGAGATAAACGCAACATCACTGACAACCAAGTCAAAAGTACGATTTGGTTCAAATTTACGAATGTCACACCCCTCGTAAACATTCACTCTTTCATCTTCACGCAAAGAGTAGTGTAGTTGATCTCGCCCAACATCCACTGCGTTTACCTCAGCAACATTACGCTCTAAAAGCACCTGAGTAAACCCACCAGTAGAAGAACCAATGTCAAGTGCGACTCTTCCTTGTACATCTAAACGCAGCTCCTCTAAAAAAGCATCCAACTTAAACGCAGCACGAGAGACATACGACCTATGTTCCTGCACATTTACACTATCACTCTCTTCTACTCTATAAGAACTTTTTTTTGCTATGTTTTCATTTACAAAAACAAGACCCTCTTTTATAAGAGCCTGTGCTTTGTTACGACTATCAACAAAACCTTTTTCTACAAGATAGTTATCTAAACGCATTATCACTAACATCAATTTTACAATAATATTTTTTCATAAGTTTTCCTCACTAATAGATTCTGTCATATTTATTTATGAATTGTTATTGAAACATCTTACTTTCTTTTTTCAATTAATCTCTTTTGGAAAAAACAGATTATTTTCTAATGTTGAAGATAGAGAATGATTTATACTCTGTGAGAAATGACAATATTTAAAGTGTTGATGCTGAAATTAAGGATTCTTTAAATCAGAATTAAGCCCTACTTAAGCCGCCTTTGAATGTTTAATATTCTCAATATCTTTTATTTTGAAAGTTCCATCTTTTATTTTTTTAATTGCCGTTTCAATTCTATGCTTTAGTAGCGTCATCTCATTGAAGTTTTCATCAAGAAGTAAATGCAATACAGCAGATTCGAGATCATTGTCTAAGTGTATTCCTTTTTCTGTGGACACAATAGCCAAATCCATAAGTAAGTCATTTACTTCATCGAAAAGTTTTTTAATATTGTGTTTGCTCATACCTTACTCCTTTTATTTTTTGAGAGAACAGCGACATTATAAAATGCTTGTACTCTAAATCAGCCTGTTCTTTTGTAAAGACACCTTTAGAAACCAATGTATTGATTACAGATGCAGCCTCTTTTTTTGCTTGAGCGTATTGTATCCTAATATCATTTATATCTAATTTATCTTTAATAATTAACTTAAAATAAGTTCCTTTTCCAGAGAATGCAACAATCTCTTTTAGTTCTCCCCTAATCGCCAACAAGACATCTTCAAAACTTAATGTTTGCCCTGATGGATGGTTATGTATAAGTGCTTTTCCATTCATCCGAGTAACTTCACTATCTGTAAACCGTATTGCTTTGTTATTTCCAAGTTTTTCAAAAATCAATACTCAAAATCATCAAACACTATCGCCTTTTCTTTGTAATTATTAGTATCTGCCAAAATTTTACTATGAAATTTATCATAATTTTTAAAAGATTTTGAGTTTTTATTTCCTTTGACAATATGTTTTTTTGCTATCTTTATTACACTGTCAACATGTGCATCGTCTAAAGATAATGCTTTGTTGTATCGTTTTTCTCTACCAGTATCTGCCAGCGTGTACTTTTCCATCACATTATTATACCCAAACACTTCACTGTAAATTAATGATAGGATTACTGCGGTCTGACTCTATTGAAAAGCGTCACAATATCATTACCCTCTTTAAATTCTCTGAGCTTATCAAAAATCTCTACTATACACTTCTGGTCTCTGAATGAAAATTTTTCATCTGTTTCTTTGATTTATATGGATATTTATAATACCGGTAGTGGCAATTATAATGTTATACTTCGCAGCAGTTTACAGGGTCAAACTTCAGAGGGTCAGACTTCAGAGCTTCCAAGCTGCCTGTGCGGTAGTTTATCGTTAGGGTTTATGCCATCTTTTACAGATTTTGGTACTGCCCTGTAAATTGTTATCTCATTCTCAGGGTTTCCTTTCGCTTTATGTATTGCAAGTATGCTCTCCTCATCCATTTGTGGGTTTCCATGTCCGTGAAGTCGTTGTGCATCTTTTGAGTAGATGTCATCATTAAAAGATTGAGAAACATCATCGGCTCTTGAATTTACTTCATCGTTTACAGGAGCAGTGTGTTCCATTTTGTAGCTCTCTTCTTTTGTTCTTGCATCTGCTGCGTTTAGCGTATCATCTAGTTGCTTATCTTCTTGTTTTCGTTTGGCTAAAAAGTTGTCTATTCCATCTTCTTTTATTTGATGTAGCTCTTGTATTATGCTCTCGTTTGGCATCTCTCTATATGTTCCATTTGCACGTTTAAAGTAAGCCACACCATCATCAGAGAGGTAGTATTCTTTTTTTCTCTCTGGATGATAGACAAATGAACCTTTTTCTGGAAGCCCTTGCTGCTTTCGCTTCTCTGCTGTTCTTGCAAGCAAGCCTTTACCTTTTTTTGTGGTTTGTGGTATAATTGTTTCATCAGAAGATGGGATTGGTTGAGCATTATGACTCCGACCTCTTCTGTTTGAATAAAAACTAATTATTGTTTCCTTATCCTTGTTCTTTCCGACAACTGCTCTAAATCTTGTTCCATCATCATTAAAAAGTGTATAAATATGCTTCGTGGGGACTAAAAATAAATGTTGTGTCCGAAAAATTTGCTATTATAAGGATAATAAATAGATGGATGCATATATGAGTCAAATGAAAAATAAATTAAACATAGATCAACTACTTGGAAACTTAAGTAAAAATGATTTAGTAGGTGCTAATGGAATCAGTTCAAATGGATTAGCTTCATTGGTTGAAAATATCATACATGAGATAATGAATAA
>NZ_JALXBK010000054.1 GCF_026991475.1 Sulfurimonas sp.
CAAATGGTTACAAAATCACTTACTTTAGTAAATCTTATGAAAGCATTTGCAGGAGAATCTCAAGCAAGAAATAGATACGAGTACTATGCAAAAGCGGCTCAAAAAGAGGGATATAGAGATATAGCGGCACATTTTCAAAGAGCTGCAAATAATGAAAAAGAGCATGCAAAACTTGAATTGGCATTACACAATAGAATGAAGTTTGAGAGAGAAAATAATTTTGGTACAACTGCTGAAAACTTACAATATGCTATTAATGGTGAACATTACGAAAATTCTAGTATGTATCCTGATTTTGCTGCGGTTGCAAAAGCTGAAGGTGATAAGGAGGCTGCAAGACTCTTTAGTGCTATTGGAAAAGTAGAAGTTGAACATGAAAAAATGTATACGATGCTTTTAGAAAGACTTAATGCTGATCATGAGTTTGAGAGCGATGAAGAAGAAGCGTGGATTTGTGAAGTATGTGGACATATTTATTATGGGAAAAAAGCTCTTGAAAAATGCCCTGTATGTAAACATCCAAAAGAGTATCAGTCTCGTTTAGTTGAAACGAAATAGAGTAGAATTTCTTCTACTCTTCTTCTTGGGCAGCCTCTTCACATGTCTCACCATTAAGAGGTTTCATAGCAGGAAAAAGTAATACATCACGGATGCTATGCTCATTTGTAAGAAGCATAACAAGTCGGTCAATTCCTATTCCCTGTCCAGCTGTTGGAGCCATACCATAACTTAAAGCTTCAACGAAGTCGCTGTCCATCTCATGCGCTTCATCATCACCACAATCTTTGGCAGCCATTTGTCCCTCAAAGCGTTCTAATTGGTCAAGTGGATCATTAAGCTCTGAAAAAGCATTTGCAATTTCACGCCCTGCAATAAAGAGTTCAAACCTTTCAGTGATTTCTGGATTTGTGTCACTTCGTCTTGCAAGTGGTGAAATCTCAACTGGGTACTCTGTTATAAAAGTAGGGTCGATGAGTTTCTCTTCTACAAATTCATCAAAGAGTTCACCTTGAAGTTGTCCTAGGTTCATTTTTTCATTGACATCAAGATTTTTCTCTTTTAAGTATGCAATAATTTTTGCTTTATTATTTACTATATCTGCTGGCACGCCACCAATAATAGTAAGTGATTCAATAAGTGGAATCTCTTGAAAATTGTTAAAATTAACTTTTAACTCTCCATAAGGCAAAAGTGTTGGAAGTTTTAAATGCTCAAAGAGATACTGAAAATACTCTTTTGTAATTTCTATTAAATCTTTATATGTTTTATATGCCCAATAAAATTCTATAGAGGTAAATTCAGGATTATGAGTTGCATCCATTCCCTCATTTCTAAAGTTTCTGTTGATTTCAAATACAGCTTCAAAACCACCGACTATAAGTCGTTTTAGGTAAAGTTCTGGAGCAATTCTTAGGTATCTATCTACATCAAGTGCATTATGATGTGTAACAAATGGTTTTGCATTTGCTCCCCCTGCTATTGGGTGCATCATTGGAGTTTCTACTTCTAAAAATCCTTTGTCTTCAAAAAATCTTCTTGTAAGAGAGATAACACGAGAACGGGTTTGAAAAGTTTTTCTCACTTCTGTATTCATAATTAAATCAAGGTAGCGTTTTCTGTATCGAACCTCTTTATCTGTAATACCATGAAATTTTTCAGGAAGTGGACTAATTGCTTTTGTTAAAATTTTTAAATCATCAGCATGAAGAGAAAGTTCTCCTTGACCTGTAACAAAAGGGTAGCCATGTACTTCTATAATGTCACCTACCTCAATGTTCTTTTTGAAAATAGTATTGTAAAAACCTTCAGCAAGATTGTCTCTTGCTACATAAAGTTGTAGCATTCCACTTTCGTCTTCTATCTTAACAAAACTTGCTTTTCCCATAATGCGAAGAAATTTTATGCGTCCACTAACAATATAGAGACGTGTTGCATCACGCTTGTCTTCTTTTTGCTCAATATCTGCGTTTACATTTAAAAATTTTTCTATAGTCGTATTTCTTTTAGACTGGTTTGAGTAAGGATTTATCCCTGCCTCTCTTAGTATATCTGCTTTCTCAATTCTTTGTTGAATGAATTTATTACTGAACAATCAATTTTCCTTTTTATAATTATCTATTTTTTTCTTGACATTTTTTGCAGATACCGTAAATCTGCATAGAATGGTCTTTCATTTTAAAACCAAGTTCATCGGTAATGGCATGTTGGCGTTTTTCTATTTCTTCATCTACAAACTCTGTAATCTCGCCACATTCAGTACATATTAGATGGTCGTGATGCTCTTTTGCACCAAGTTCATATTTTTTTCCTTGTGCACCAAAAGAGAGAGAAGTAACAACATTTGAATCCTCAAGTAAAGAAAGGGTTCTATATACAGTAGCAATTCCAGTTTTTAATTCCGGATACTTCTCTTGTATAAGATGGTGCAAAGACTCTGGCGTGAGATGTTCATCTGAATTATAGAGTGTTTCTAAAATGACTTCGCGCTGTATAGTGAATTTTAAACTATTCGCCTTAAGCAGTTTTTTGAAATTTTCTAAAAGCTGCTCATATTTAATGGTTCTGTCATTAAAGTCAGTTGTAATGTTTTGCATCTTACTTCTCTGTAGTTTTTTCTGATTCTTGTTCTTGTTCTGGTTTTGTTTCTGGTTCCACTTTTGCTTCTGATTCCGCTTCTGATTCGGATTGTTGCATCTGCTCTTTAGTGCTATTGACTACTTTTTTTACTTGTTCTTCTACATTCTCTTGAATATTTTCTTTAACTTTTTGAGTTGCCTTATCTATAGTTGTGTTAATATCACTACTAACTTCAGTCGGATCAATTTTCATGATATAACCACCGGTTTCAACAAGTACAGGAAATAGCACGCTTCCTTTCATAGCCGAATCAAGAGTAGGTCGGATGGCTTTAATATTGTATATGGCAAAGGCAATAACAGCAGCAATAAGAAAAAACTTACCTGCAGCAAAGACAAATCCGAGGATTTTATCAACTAGACCGAGACCACTAAGAGAACTTAACTTTTTAAAAGCAAATCCAATTGCTATCATAGCCAACCAAAAAACTGCCAATGTAAATAAAAAGCCTGTAAAGCTGATTGCCGAAGCATTAGAAAAATTAAATATGTTCTCATTTAAATATGCTCCTACTTTATCTCCTACACGAGAAGCGACAAAGAGACCTCCAATTATGCCAATAAGCCCAAATGCCTCTTTAAATAAACCGTTAAGTATCCCTTTTAGCCCAAGCAACAATATTATTATTGATGCAATAAGGTCAAAATAATTAAATTCCATTTTTCATCTCCACATTCATTTGATTTTTTCCAGAGTTTTTCGATACATAAAGCGCTCTGTCTGCTCTTTCTATAAGGGTAGTAGGAGTATCTCCTTCATGATAAGAAGTCGCCCCAATACTTATTGTTACAGAGAGTGACTTGCCTTTATAAATCAAACGGTTTGATCGTACTAAATTTAAAATACGCTGTGTAATTTCAAGGCAAGACTTCTCTTCTACTCTGTTGAGAATTATCACAAACTCTTCACCACCAAAACGGAATAGTTTGTCACCATCACGGAGTGTATTGCGTAGTAATTTTGTAAGATAAATAAGTACTTTATCTCCAGCTATATGACCATGTAAATCATTTACCTGTTTAAAGTCGTCTACATCTAATATAAGCAGGTGTAGTTCATGCTTTATATAACCTTTGTTACATATCTTTTCCAGATACTTATCCAATGCACCTTTGTTGAAAACTTTTGTTAAAGGGTCTAAATTAGAACTTTTTTCTAACTCTCTAACCTCTTTTGAAAGTTTTGTTATAAGTTCATTTGCTTTTTTTACTTCATCAGACATATTATTTTGTAATGCATCAAATTTATTCTTAATAGACGGATAATCTATTAACTCATTTTGATGTTGGCTCAATGTCTCCTGATGTTCTTTTGTTATCTTTTTAAACGAGTCATTACTGCTTTTATAAGATGATAACGATTTTTCTGCAAGCTCTTTATAAGAATTTGCGAGAATTGCTTTTGCTTGGTCTACAGAATCTACCCTTGAATTAGATATTGTGCGTAGGGTATCTGAAGCATGTTTGAGTGCATCTGCTATCTCTTCTTTAGTAGTCTCATTATTAGTATCAATATTGTGTAAAATATTGTTATAAATTTGAGTTACTAAAGATTTTAAATCATCTTTTTTCATATGTCTCCAAATAACTTTTGTCAAAAGTAGTCAAAAGTAATAGCATGAATTTACGCAATTATACATTTTTAAGCATAAAAAAAGCTTTTCTGAGAGATATTTTGGCTAAAATAACAAAAATATAATTTAATAAGGTTCTACTATGAGTAATTGGACTCCATCTAGCTGGCAAGAAAAACCGATATTGCAACAACCAACTTATCCTGATCAGGTAAAACTTGAATCAGTTCTTTCTGAATTGAGAAATTATCCACCATTAGTATTTGCTGGAGAAGCTCGATCTTTAAAAGAACAACTTGCAAGTGTTGCACAAGGAAAGGCTTTTTTACTACAAGGTGGTGACTGTGCTGAGAGTTTTTCAGAGTTTCATGCGGATAATATTCGTGATACTTTTAAAGCATTAATGCAGATGGCAGTTGTGATGACTTATGCTGGTGGACTTCCTGTTGTAAAAGTAGGGCGTCTTGGTGGTCAGTTTGCAAAGCCCCGTTCATCAAACACAGAAACTTTAGATGGTATAACACTTGACTCTTACCGTGGCGATATTATTAACGGTATAGACTTCAATGAAAAGGCGCGTGTTCCTGATCCTGAGCGAATGATAAAAGCATACAATCAAGCGACTGCAACACAAAATTTACTTCGTGCTTTTGCATCAGGTGGTTTGGCTGATTTACATAAAGTAAGCAAGTGGAATCTTGATTTTGCCCATAAAAGTGAAATAGGTGAAAAGTATGAAGCTCTTGCTGAAGATATTGAAAAATCTTTGAAATTTATGGAAGCGTGTGGTGTAACTTCAAAAACATATAGAACACTTCGTGAGACAGACTTTTTTACTTCACATGAAGCACTTTTACTTCCATATGAAGAAGCATTTACGCGTAAAGATTCTATTACTGGTGATTGGTATAATGTAGCAGCACATATGGTATGGATAGGAGATAGAACACGCCAACTTGATGGTGCTCATGTTGAGTATATGAGAGGAATTAAAAATCCTATTGGAATTAAAGCTGGACCATCTATGGATCCTGAAGATTTAGTAAGATTAGCTCAAGCTGTAAATCCAGATAATGAAGCAGGACGCTTAAATATCATTGTAAGAATGGGTGCAAACAAAGTTGGTGAGCATATGCCACAGCTTATTCGTGCTATTGAGAGAGAGGGGTTAAATGTTGTTTGGTCATGCGATCCAATGCATGGAAATACTATTAAATCTTCAAATGGTTATAAAACGCGTCCTGTTGATGATGTTTTAACTGAAATGAAACAGTTCTTTCAAGTGCATCGTTCTGAAGGAACTTTTGGTGGTGGTGTTCACTTAGAGATGACTGGTAAAAATGTTACAGAATGTATTGGTGGTAGTTTTAGAGTAAGAGAAGAGGATTTAAGTTCTCGTTACCATACACATTGTGATCCTCGTTTAAACGCAGACCAATCACTAGAGCTTGCATTTTTAATTGCAGACTCTTTAAAAGATGCACATAAATAAGTAAGGTATTTTTACCTTACTTGAAAAATATTTTCTTTGTGTACAACATTAAATTCATTTCCATAGCTGATTCTCTGTTGTATCCCTCCACGGGCTGTTAAATCTACAACAATTCCTAAATTTTGTGTCTCTATACTTTTTGTAATAGTTAAAAATATCTCATAAGCAATATCTTCTGCGTTTAGTTTTTTATCTCGAAGTGAAGTAATGTACTTTTTAAAGTCTAAAAGATTAAAAGTTTCCCCTAAACTCATAAAATTAACATAGACACTACCACGATAAGGTTGTCCACTCTTTGCAAGAAAGAGTAACTCATGAGAGAGATATTGAAGTTTTGTATTTTTTACTATATCTACTTTTTGAAGCTGCATTAGCCTATCCTTTGAGGGTTGAGATTTCGGTTTAAAAATCTATATTTTTCTATTTCATTATACTTTTCATCTCCATTAGAGTAGCTAAACGCAGGATGTATGCTAATGTTTCCTCGTGGGTAGAAGAGCCCAATAACTTCAAGGTATTTTGGTTCCATCAGCTTCACCAAATCTTTTCCAATTTTATTGACAACATCTTCATGAAATTCTCCACTGTTCATAAAGCTAAAAAGATAGAGTTTGAGTGATTTACTCTCAACCATTTTAATGTTTGGAATATAGTTAATAATGAGTGTGCCAAAGTCAGGTTGATTTGTTTTAGGACAGAGTGAAGTGAACTCATCAGCATTGAGTGTTACCCAGTAGTCCATTTGAGGGTGAACATTTTCAAATGTTTCAAGCAGAGTCGGATCGTATTCGTATTTGTACTGCGTTTGAGTACTACCGAGTTGCGTTACTTCAGAGGCTCTTTTAGCTTTGTATGCTTTTTCATCCATTGTCTATCTCTTCCTCTTTCTCTTGGATTGTTAAAAGCTCTTCAACTTTTGCTTCATAT
>NZ_JALXBK010000055.1 GCF_026991475.1 Sulfurimonas sp.
CTTACTTGCTTAGTTTTCAATGATCTCAAACATTCTCAAAAGCTTCTACTTGAAGTCTCTCTAGCCCTTTTAAACAAGGTCTCTCTGTTTGTGGATGGGAATTATAGAGAAGTGATGCTTAATAGTTGCTTAATGCGCTGGGAGATTTGGGGAGAATTTGCTTTTTCTTTTTCATATATTTATTTTAAATTTGTTTTTCTTATTTTAATTTCTATTATTTTCTTTTTATATATAATGTAAGCATATATTCTATTTTACTAGCGTTGCTTTTCATTAACTCTTTATGTATAAAATTCACCTAATAAAAAATATCTTTTACAAGATGATTAAAAAGGAAAAAATATGGGACTTTATGACCGTGATTATGCAAGGGGTAACTCTTATGCATACCAAACGCAGAACCGTAGTGAAGCACAAGTTGTCTCTTTTGTAAAAGAGACTTACAAGTTATTTGCAGCTTCTATGATGGCTGGAGCAGCTGGAGCGTATGTGGGGGTACCACTTGCAGCAAGTATAGCTACTATGATGTGGCCATTATTCTTTTTAGAAATTGGTCTTTTAATTGGATTACAATTTGTAAAAAACAAGCCTGGTATTAATCTACTTGTTATGTTTGCATTTGTATTTGTAACAGGTTTCACTATTGCGCCTCTTTTATCTTATACTTTAGGTATGAATGGAGGGGGAGCTATAATAGGAAATGCATTTGCTATGACTGCTGTTGTATTTGGAGCTATGAGTTTCTTTGCTATTAAAAGCACTAAAGATTTTACAGGATATACAAAACCACTAATGATTGCACTTTTTGTAATCATTGGTTTTTCTATCTTAAACATTTTTCTTGGCAATCCAATGTTTCAAATCATTATTGCCGGTGCAGTTGTTATACTTTTTAGTATTTTAGTAATATTTGATACACAAAATATAATGAAAGGTGCTTACCAAACACCTATTGATGGTGCAATTGCACTTTACCTAGACTTTTTAAATATCTTTATAGCACTGCTACAACTATTTGGTATCTTTGGTAATGACGACTAACTCGCTATCACCCGAACTTTATCGGGTGATAGATGCAAATCTAAATCGCCTTAAAGAAGGCATTCGTGTTGTTGAAGATATTTTAAGATATAAAGAGAACAACAAAGAACTCTCCTCAAAACTTAAATCACTCCGACATCAAGCAAGAATAGATGAGATAAAAGAGTTATTAGAAAATCGTGATAGTATAAATGATGTACTTAAATCATCTACAAAAAGTGAACAAAAGCGTCAAAATCTTCAAAGTATCATCACTGCAAACTTCAAACGAGCTCAAGAATCTAGCCGTGTTTTAGAAGAACTTTTTAAACTCTCAAATATTGAGTATAGTGAAAGATTCAAAGCCATCCGCTATGAACTCTATAATTTAGAAAAAATTACTAACTTGTAATATACGCAACCTCGAATTCTAAATAATCATATGGATACTCATCCATCAATTTTTTCATCTCTTTGTAACTTAATACATTTCTCGAACCACTTACACCACTGCGTTTAATATAACGAAACATTTCACGCACATTTTCAAATTTTAATCTGTATTCAACAACTTCAAAATCTGCATCAAAATAGTACTCCTGCAAATCTTGTAATAGTTCACGAGAGGGTAAAAGTGCTTCTAACGAGGCTGTTTTGTAAAGTGTTTGAAATGTATTAGATGTAAATATAGCCAAGGCTACGGGTGTATGAAGCTCTTGTATGGTTTTAAAGGTCTCTTCTATGTTCTGCGCCCATTGTAACGCTGAGGCAGAGAGTATGTAGTCAAAACGGTATGTTAAAAGTGTTTCAAAAAGAGTTTTGTCATTAAAGTTTCCATATATGCACTCAATACGTTTAGACTTTGGATGTATCTCTAACATTCTTGGAGCAAAATCAACACCAATAAATTTTTTGTACTTCCATGTTATCTTTTTTGCCAGAGCACCACTACCACATCCTAAATCTAAAATATACTGCGGTTCACCCTTCACAAGAGAGAGGAGCTTCTGTGCAACTTTTTCTTGTATGATATTATGAGAACCATAGCTCTGTGCATACTTGGAGAACTCTGAACTTACTTTCATCGTCTATTATTAATAAGTAGTGATAAAATAAAAATAGCAATAACAGAGAGTACAATCGTCGCACCTGAAGGGAGTGAAAAATAGTAAGAAAGACTCATGCCAAAAATTACGCTAAAAAGAGCAAAGAAGAGTGCTATAAACATCGTATTTCTAAAGCCTACACGATATTGCAAAGCAGCTACTGTCGGAATGACCATCAATGCTCCAATAAGTAAGGAACCAACAACACGAATGGAGAGCGCTATAATAATAGCAACAACCGTTACAAGTAAAAAGTTTAAAAATTTAACCTTTATACCGCTCGTTTTTGCCACCTCTTCATCATACGCTATAAAGTATAACTCTTTAGAAAAAAGGAGTAGAAATACCAAAGATATACTTCCAAACACAACGATAGTATAAACATCAGTATCACTTACAGAGAGAATAGAACCAAAAAGATAGGAGAAGAGTGAGTTGTTAAAAGCCCCACCCAAAGAGACAATAATAACTGCTAAAGCCAAGGAACCTGAGAGCATAATGGAAAGTACTGCATCACTATATATTGAAAAACTACTTCTAAGGTACTCTATAAGCCAAGCAGAGAAGATGGAGACAACAACTGCTATCCAAAGAGGATTGTAGCCTGCTACAAGTCCTACAGCTACACCAACGAGTGCTGAATGTGCCAAGGTCTCACTCATTAGAGAGTAGCGTTTAAGTACAACAAAAGTACCACTAATAGAAGCCAGCGTTGCTATAAAAAGTCCTGCTATAAAAGCTCTTTGCATAAAATCATAACTTAGCATTTCAAACATATAAAACCTTTAATGTTCATGTTTATGATTTGCAAGAGAGTGAGCATGAATCCCATACAAATCACTCACTTCATCACAACTTAGAAGTTTTTTTGGATCATTACAGATAGTTGCTTTTCTATTAATTGTAAAAAGACGACCAATATCATCTGCAATAACACCAATATCATGCGTAATAAATAAGATAGTAATATTTTCTTCTCTATTTAATTTCGCTAAAAGCTCATAAAATCTCTGTTGTGAAATCATATCTACACCTGTATTTGGCTCATCCAGTATAAGTATTTTTGGAGAAGATGCCAAGGCTCTTGCTATCATTACTCTTTGTCTCTGTCCACCTGAGAGCGTTCCCACCATTTTATCTTTTAGATCTAAAATATCCATCTTTTGCATTGCATCGTGTACTTTTTCTCTATCTTCACTGCTCATTCCAGCAAAAACACCTCGTCTAGCAACACGACCCATTTTTACAATATCTTCAACAGAAGCAGGAAAACTCTCATCTACCAAAGTTGCACGCTGAGGAACATACCCGATTTTATACCACTCTTTAAAATCTTTTAGTTTTTTACCAAAAATTTTAATCTCACCAGAACTTTGTTTCTCTAAATTTAAAAGTAGTCGAATAAGCGTAGTTTTACCACCACCATTTGGCCCTATAATAGCAATGTATTCACCACTAAAAATTTCAAATGAGACATTTTCTAAAATAAGTTGCTCTCTCACTCTAAAGCTAAGCTCTTTCACTTCAAAAATTGGTACCTCTGGTTTTAGTGACACTGAAGAGCCTTAGCTAATTTTTTAAGATTTATTTTCATAATATCTTCATAAGTAAGACCAGCCTTTGCCTCATCTGCAGTAATTGTTCCTAAAGGCTCAAAAAGTTCAAATTTTATTTTTGCATCATGAGCAATAGATTTAATAAGCTTGTCATTTACAAAATTTTCAAAAAAGATTGTATCTAACCCTTCAGATTTAATATCTTTAAAAATTCTATTTACATCTTGTGCGCTAGGTTCTGCTTCTGGAGAGAGTCCAGTTAATGATTGTACTTTAAAATGATATTTATTTGCTAAATACCCAAGTGCATTATGACTTATAACTACTGTGTCATTTTTGCATGATGTGAGCGTTTTTTTGTAAAGAGTATTTAAGCCTTGAAGCATTTTTATATATTTTTGTTCATTTTGAAGATAAAGTTTTTTATTTTCAGGCATTAGTGCAATAAGATCTTTTGTAATAACTGCTGTAGCTTTTTGCATATTTGAAAAATCTAACCAATAGTGTGGGTCAAGACTGCTTGTATGCATATTTTGCTTTGTTACCGCCTGCTCCCCATCTCCATTACTTTTTAGCTCTCTTAAATCCACATATTTACTAATATTTACAGCTTTACCTTTAAACTGGAAGTTTGCTATCCATGGTTCCAATCCTGCTCCACTATAAAAGACTAGACGGCTTTTTGCTATTTTAACCATTAATTTTGGTGTCGGTTCAAAACTATGTGGATCAACACCAAAAGGTAATATATTTACAAGATTTACAGTATCACCTGCTATATGTTTAGTAATGTCATAAAGGGCAAAAGTAGTCACCCCTACAATTGGTTTACTCTGTTTAGCCTGCTCCTTTTCCATAGATATAAAGAGGAATATTGCTACAATAGCAACAAACAAAACAACAAATATAATTTTTAAATTTTTCAATTATTCGCCTTAATATAGTTTTTATATATGTGTAATTATACCCTCTTTTTAAGTGCCATACCTTAGTAGTTTGATAATATAGGTTTTTTTAGATATAATTCGCCACTTTTAATTTAGGAAATTATTTATGACTACTAGTCTTTTACTTATCGTACAAATAGTATTGGTTATTATCTTAGTTATAGCCGTACTGTTGCAAAAAAGTTCAAGCATTGGACTTGGTGCTTACAGTGGCTCAAACGATTCTGTTTTTGGAGCGAAAGGTCCAAACAGCTTTTTAGCGAAAGCAACATTCACGGTAGGACTGTTATTTGTTATAAATACAATTACTCTTGGATATATGTACACTCGTACTGCACAAGCTTCAGTAGTTGATGACATTGTTACAAAAACTAATGTTGCAGCACCTGCTGTTAAAACAACTCCTGCAAAAGAGGCAAACGCTACAAAGTAGCTGTCTCTTTTAAAACTTTCTCCTTTTACTCACTCTTAAAACATTTCTTGCTACAATAACGTAATTTTATTTTTATACCCTTCAAGGAAAAAGAATGTTAAACAAAATATATGAGACATGTGAAACAAAAATGCAAGGCAGCATTGAGCATATGCAAAGAGATTTTAAAACCCTTAGAACTGGAAAAGTGACTGTTTCTGTTTTAGACAATGTAAAAATTGACTACTATGGAACACCAACACCACTAGATCAGGTTGGTTCTGTAATAGCTGCGGATGCTACAACTATTGTTGTAAACCCTTGGGAAAAAAATCTACTCTCTGACATAGAGAGTGCTATACAAGCTGCAAATATCGGTGTAAACCCAAACAATGACGGCGACCAAATCAAACTTTTCTTTCCACCAATGACAGTTGAACAACGTCAAGAATCTGTGAAAAAGATGAAAACTATGGGCGAAAATGCAAAAGTTTCTATTAGAAATGAGAGACGTGATGCAAATGATAAGATTAAAAAGCTTGAAAAAGAGAAAGAGATCACACAAGATGACTCTAAATCTGCTCAAGACAATGTGCAAAAAATTACAGACAAATATATCTCAAAAGTGGACACTATCTTAAAAGATAAAGAAGCTGAAATATTAAAGGTTTAATTTGATGGATGTAAAAAAAATCTATATGGATGCAAATGCTCTTTTAGAGGGGCATTTTAAGCTTAGTTCGGGAAATCACTCACAATTCTATCTGCAATCTGCAAAAGTTTTAGAAGATCCAAAAACTGCAAAACTTCTAGCAGAGGCACTTGCAAAGCAGATCAAAGAGAGTGGTATTGAAATTGATACAGTATGTTCTCCTGCACTTGGTGGGCTTATAGCAGGATTTGCACTTGCAACTGCACTTGATGTGCGTTTCATCTTTGCTGAACGTGTCAATGGGGCTATGAACATTCGTCGTGGTTTTGAAGTACAAAAAGGCGAAAAAGTTTTAATGTGTGAAGACATAATTACAACAGGCGGTAGTGCTATGGAAGCGGCGGCAGTTGTAGAGGAATTTGGTGGAGAGATAGTAGGCGTTGCTGCTCTTGCAAATCGTGGTTTTTGTCATCGTGAACATAGTGACATAGAAACAAAGCCAAACTGTAAACTGCCACAAAATATTCCATTTTTTGCACTTGCTGATTTTACATTTGAAATGTATGCGCCAGATAAGTGTCCTCTTTGTAAAGACGGCAGTGAAGCCATCAAACCAGGTTCAAGAGGAAACTAAAGAACTAACTCCACTTGAGCTGGCAACTCATTGCTCGCTCAACAAGTACTCTTGCTACTTCAACTTTTCCATCCACAACAAGAGGACTTTTTAATTTTTTCAATCTTATTCTCTCCTCTTTTGAAACTACTTTTACAATGATGTTAGCCTCTTTTGTCTGCTCTATAATTGCTTCACAAATTAACTGTTTTTTATCCGGATTATCCAAAGTCACAATAACAGCAGCAGTATCTTTTACATGTAGCGCTTCAATAATAGAGCGCTTTGACATATCCCCAAGATAGGTCTCGATATTTCTACTTACAGCCTCTTTTACATGCTTTGGAGAGTTATCAACGACAATATAATCCATGCCATACTCATCTAAATGTTTTGCAACAAACTTTCCTACAACTCCATATCCACAAATAATGATATGATCTTTTCTCTCAGTAAGATCTACAACCTCAGGAATAGATGACTTAGAACGAATAATATACTCTGCCACTTTTTTTACATGTGGTATAAAAAAAGGCGTGACAACCATTGAAAAAATAACAACAAGTACTAGTAAAGAGGCCAAATTCTCATCTAACAAATGCCCTGCACTTGCCAATGCAAAAATCACAAAAGAGAACTCACCTACCTGAGCAATTGCAAGACCTGTCTTCAAACCAGTCAAAGGCTTATATGTAACAGCTACAACAACAAAAGTAATGAGTGTTTTAAGTACAAATACCATTGCGAACAGAGCTAAAATCAATGTAAAATTATCAACAAATACTAAAATATCAACTTTCATTCCAACTACAACAAAAAAAGTTCCAAGTAAAATGTCTTTAAATGGTGCAATATCGGCTTCCACTTTATAATGGTACTTGGTTTCAGCGATAATCATACCTGCAATAAATGCACCAAGAGAATATGTAAATCCCATGAAGTATGCTAGTAATGATGTTGCTGTCACAATAAAGAGTACCGAAGCCATAAAGAGTTCATCCAATTCACTCGAAGCTGAAAAATGCAAAAGCCACTCTATGATTTTTCTCCCGAGTGTAAACATAAGCAATAAAACAAAAAAAGCACTTTCAAATGTATGCAAAAGAATTGTACTAATGCTTTCATTCCCCTCACTTGAGAGAAAACCAATTAAAATCATTATGGGAATAACAGCAATATCTTGAAATATCAAAATACCTGTAGCACGCTGCCCATAAGAGGTATAAATCTCTTTTGATTGTTTCAAATAGGTCAGCACTACGGCAGTTGATGAGAGAGAAAATGCAAGTGCTACCATTACGGAGGCAAGAAAATCAATAGTAAAAATATAGTGAGCAATGCCAAATACTGCAAGTGCAGTAAGAGAAACTTGTGCAATACCATTACCAAAAATAAGCATCTTCATAGTTCGCATCTTACTAAATGATATTTCCAGACCTATCGTAAACATTAAAAATACAATTCCAAATTCACTAATATGTTCAAGACCTTCAGAGTGTGCATATTTGTGTAAATTAAACAGATATGTAATAATTATACCAGTAAAAATATATCCTATAATGGGTGATATTTTTATTCGTTTTAATCCAATATTTAAAAGTGTTGACAGACCCAGTGCAACGACCACATATAGAAGCATATTGTTCATAAATCCCCTCTACCTAGGAGTATCAGCTTGTTTTGCTTTTTTATGTAAAAAGCGAAGCGTTTGTTCTGTTGTAGTATCTGGATCTGCTTCTTGCAAAACTACTGCGTTTACTCCTCGGACTTTATCACCACGCTGACCCATCTTTTGTGTAGTTGCAACTATACCTTTTTCTTTATCAACAATCGCTTTGTAGTAGTACTTGTCTTTTGGATTATATATAACGATGTCACTGCCACTCTCTATCCAATGAAAAGAGGCATCACCCTTTTGTTTTCCCACAAATTGTGTACCATCAGGTTGTGTGAAAGTAATCTTTCTATTCAAAGCAGGTGCACCAAACGCAGCAATATTAAGTAAACTCACAACAAATAGATTAGTTAAAAGTTTCATATTTTTTCCTTATTTTTTTATAATTTTTAAAGTCATTTCTCGATTTATATAGTCTGCATTTACTATCTCAACACTGTAACCAGTATTGCTACCATCATACAAATTTGTTTTAGTAATAAGATCACCCTGCGTATAAACATCAGAAAAATCAGCATATATACCTGTCGTATTTGTCATAAGAGTAGAACTATCTTTTTCTACAACTTCAACCATATAGTGATTATTTTCTGTCTGTATACCATCTTCTGTATTATCAGTTTTATCTGTATCAACATGGTACATCATCGCAAAAAGTGTATTATCTCCAAACGCAGTATCTACAGTTGAGAAGCTAATATCTGAGTGAGCTTTTGCCGTATCTCTACACTCAAGTAAAAAGTACTCATTTGATTTAGAAGTCGTAAGTTTTACAAAATCTCTACCACTACAACCAAGAGTCACTTCATCACTTGCAGAGAGTGTTGTTACATTTACATCAAGTTTTGCATCTATTTTATTAAACGCAGTATATTGTGTTGGTGTTTCTCCTGCATACGCATCAGAAGGCTGATATGCCCATGCACCACCACTCATAATATCATACCATCCAAGACCAGAGCCATCACCATCATCATAATAATCTTTTAAAAAGAAAGCAGCATGTCCCAATTCATGGCACATAATACCTATAGTTGCTTTATGCGTACCATGATTTGCTCCAAAACATGTATAAGTTCCTGATGTTGAATTTTCACCAGTATACCTCATCACATAAACACCATCTACTTTCAGGGTAGAATCACTATCAAATGAAAAAGAATGAGCCCAAATAGAGTGACTCTGAGGATCTCCGTAGGCCTGTTCTCCACCTGCAACTATAAAAATAATCTGTAACTCTTTTGCATTCAAAGATCCATCTCCATCACTATCAAGCGCTGCAAAATCCATATTATTAACTACCGTAGCATTTGTAATAGCACTTCTTATCTCAGTGTCTCTAAATTCTCTTTTGTCCTTTCCTCCAGGATGATTTTTATTCATGTTGACCATAATAACACCATCATCGACATTACCCTGAGTTTCATGTACTGGTATAAATTCTATTTGATTAAAAGTATTTTCTGCATACCACTGATTTACAGAATTTTTTGTCATATTAAATATTTTGTCATGCCAAAGAGAGGGATCACTCTCTGAATAGTCATTCCAATTCATCACAACCACAAGAGTTGGAATCTTTCTCTTAAGAATCTTATGTACAACAGATTTTGATTCTGTTGTTTTATTTGTCTCAATAGTAGTTGTATTTGTTGCTGTAGACGAACTTTTCTTTGATGTTCCACACCCACTTACTAAAAAAACCAACACTACCCAAAATAGGATGCTACTTACACTTTTAAACATTTTTCCCCAATAGTTATGAATATTTTTTATAATAGCAAAAACAAAAGTAAAATCTACTGAAATGGCTTGACCCTTAAATAAGAACTTAAAGGATTTTATACTATAATCGCGTCTATATAACTGATGGAGATTTTTAATGACGAAATACATTTTTGTGACCGGTGGGGTTTTAAGTTCTTTGGGCAAAGGGATAACAGCAGCAAGCGTTGGTACCTTGCTAAAACACGCTGGGAAAAATGTAGGAATGTTAAAAATTGATCCATATATCAATGTAGACCCTGGAACTATGAGTCCCCTTGAGCATGGTGAAGTTTTCGTTACAAAAGATGGGGCAGAAACTGATCTTGACATTGGAAATTATGAAAGATTTTTAGACCAATCTTTTCTCAAAACTTCTAACTTTACAACAGGTCAAGTCTATTCAAGCGTTATTGAACGTGAGCGTGCTGGCGGCTACCTTGGACAGACTATTCAAGTTGTGCCACATATTGTTGGAGAGATTGTAAACCGTATCAAAGAAGCGGGAAAAGATCATGATATTTTACTTGTAGAGCTTGGTGGTACAGTTGGTGACATTGAGGGTCTTCCATTTATGGAAGCTATCCGTCAAATGAAACATGATGATGAAGTCTCTGGAACATTTTTTATTCATGTAACACTTATTCCTTACATCAAAGCAGCAGGTGAGCTTAAATCAAAACCAACACAACACTCTGTTCAGGAGCTTCGCCGTATTGGTATTACACCACAAATGATTATTGCAAGAAGTGAAAATGCACTGCCTAAAACTTTCAAGAAAAAACTTGCAATGAGCTGTGATGTCTCTTCGGAGAGTGTAGTAGAAGCACTTGATGCGGCAACTATCTATGATGTGCCTATGTCATTTTTAAGACAAAATATTTTAAAACCTATTGCCCAAAAACTTGATCTTGGTGAAATTGAACCAGATATGCAAGAGTGGGATACACTTGTCAAAAAAATCGTACAACCAAAGGGTAGGGTGGTCATTGGATTTGTTGGCAAATATCTTGCACTCAAAGAGTCTTATAAATCTCTTACAGAAGCCCTTATTCACGCTGGAGCACACCTTGATAGCAGAGTTGAAATCTGTTGGGTTGATGCAGAAGAAGTAGAAGAGAGAGGAGCACAAGCACTCCTTAGCGACTGTGATGGTATTTTAGTTGCAGGTGGATTTGGCAGCCGTGGTGTTGAGGGTAAAATCCAAGCCATTGAGTACGCACGTGTAAATAAAGTTCCTTATCTTGGTATCTGTCTTGGAATGCAACTTACACTTGTTGAATATGCTAGAAATGTCCTTGGTCTTAAAGATGCCAACTCAATAGAATTTGATGAAAATACACCAGACCCTATGGTTTATCTTATTGATAACTTTTTAGATCAAAGCGGTGGTATGCAGTTACGCACACACCAATCACCAATGGGTGGAACACTTCGTCTTGGAGAGTACCCATGTGACACAAAAGAGGGTTCAATTTTAAGAGAAGCATACAAAGGTGAGAAAACGATTTTTGAAAGACATCGTCATCGTTATGAAGCAAATCCAGCATATAGACAACAACTTGAAGATGCTGGAATGATTGTGACTGGTGAATCAAATGGACTTATTGAAACTGTTGAAATTCAAGGACATCCTTGGTTTTTAGGTGTACAATTCCATCCAGAATTTACTTCTCGCTTACAAACTCCAAACCCTTCAATAGTTGCATTTGTAAACGCTAGTTTGAATGCTGAATAAAGTAAAACAGCTCAGTAAAGCAGACCTTTTTGAACTTCTCTCAAATAGGTTCGATACTGAGCAAATAAAACTCTCCCAAATACCAAATCCTGCACTTCTTTTAAACGCAACAAAAGCCGCAAAAAAAATTGCTGAGGCTATACAAAATAACAAACGCATAACACTTGTTGGCGATTATGATGTAGATGGCGTCAGTTCTACTGCCATTATGGTGGATTTTTTTAGACAAATTCCTTACCCTCTTGAAGCCATCATTCCAAACAGATTTCGCGATGGTTATGGAGTAAGTCCAACTGTGCTTGAGAGAGTGAAAACTGATTTAATCATTACTGTTGATAACGGTATTTCTGCTATTGCTGCAGCTGAAGTTTGTAAAGAGAGGGGAATAGATCTTATAATTACAGACCATCATACACCCTCACAAAATCTTCCAGATGCATTCACCATAGTTGATCCAAAACTCCCACAAGACAGCTATCCATTTCAAGAGATTTGTGGTGCAGAAGTAGCTTGGTTACTGCTCGGACTGCTAAAAAAAGAGTTACAGCTCACAATTGATATGAAACAATTTTTAGATATTTTAGCCATCGCAATCATTGCAGATATTATGCCACTTGTAAATATGAACAGAACGCTTGTTAAAGAGGGGTTAAAATTGATGATGCACTCAAAGAGACCCTCTTCCATTATAATTTGCGACTTTTTAAACAAGTCAAACATTACAAGTGAAGATATTGCCTTTCAAATTGCGCCGCGAATTAACTCTGCAGGACGGCTTGAAGATGCCTCTATTGCACTTGAATTTTTTACAGCAAAAGATACCCATACTGCCTACAAACAGTTTGAACTTTTAAATCAACTCAATGAACTCAGAAAAGAGACAGAAGCACAAACAACACAAGAAGCAATGCTGAGCGTCAATGAAGATGATAAAATAATCGTAGTAGTAGGAGAAGGGTGGCATGAGGGTGTTGTTGGTATTGTTGCAGCACGCCTTGTCGATAAATTTGCTCGTCCTGCTATAGTTTTGAGTATAGATAAAGAGATAGCCAAAGGAAGTGCTAGAAGCATCGGAGATGTCAGTATTTACGAGCTTATCAAAGAAAATGAACACCTGTTAATGAAGTTTGGTGGTCATAAAATGGCTGCTGGATTAGGACTTGATGTTAGCAATATCACTGCGTTTAGAGAGGCGATAAATGAGAGTGCTAAAAAAATTCCAGCAGAAGATTTTATACCAAAAGAGCAAATTAGCGGTATTTTAGACAGTGAAGATTTAGATATGGAACTCTTGGAACTATTAGAGCAGTTTGAACCTTATGGGGAAGCGAACGCAAGACCTACATTTTTGCTCAAAGATGCCGAAGTAGTAAGTATAAAACTAATGGGTACAGACAAATCACACTCAAGAATTGAAATAAGACAATACCCACATCAAAGAAAAACAGTGGAACTTATCGCGTTTAGAAGAGTTTATGAGATGCCCATAGATAGAAAGATAACATGCAGTTACAGTGTTACAAAAAATGAGTTTAACTCTAAAATATCAGTGCAACTCTTAATAAATAAGATATTTTAGTAAAAAAGGCAGAGATAATGGATGATTTAGCACAATATAATACTATTTTCAAGCTAATAGACTTTACTTTGCTACAAACTCATCTCACTGCGTTTAGCCTACAAAAAAAGTTACTAGCCATTGCAAATGATGACACAATCTACATCTACGATACAAAAACAAAAAAACAGCTCTCTAGTGTAAAAAGCTATGATGGAGCGATCAATCAACTTTTTTTTCTCCCTGATTCCCAACATATTCTTACTGCCACAAGTAGTGGTCGAGTCATTATCTACAACTATAAAGATGCACGCTACAATGTCCGTATCTTCTCTTGGATAAAACAATACAAAACCCAGTTACCAACAAGAATGTCTGCCTTCGCATTTAAAACAGAACTCCTTGCTATAGGAACTTCAGATGGAAAAGTAAGGCTTATAAACCTTGGCAGTTACTCTATAATAAAAGAGCTTAACACTACAAACGCAGCCATAGCTACACTCTGTTTTACAGATACAGATAGGCTAATAATAGCTGATGTACATGGTGAAATTTTTATCTATGATTTACAGGAGTTAGAAAAAGTTAAATCTGTTGTCACTCATTTAACTCATACCAAACAACTTCTATATATTCCAAAAAGTGATTTTCTTCTTATCCACTCAAATCAGGATTTTATTACTCTTTTTAATCTTAAAACGCATAAAATATTACGCAATAAATACCTAAAATTTCATACAAATATATCTTATATGGCAATAAGTAAAGAGGGTAATCTTCTTGTGGTGCTAGAAAATCGTGAAATTCTGCATATAACCCTCCAAAATGAAAAAAATCTAAAATCTCTGCTTTTGCATAACATGATGCATGAAGCCTATACCCTTGTTGCAAATAATCCACAGCTTTTAGATTCTAAAGAGTATAAAAAACTAGAAAAGATTTATAAGATAAAGTATTTAAACGCAGTTAATGCTCTGCAACACTCAGATATAAAAAAGGCCCAACATATTCTTGAGAACTGTTCAAAAATCCAATCTAAGAAAGAGGATATAGAGCTGCTTTTTGAGGCATATATCCATTATGAACAGTTTCAAACCCTCTGTACACAAAAATTATATGCACCTGCTTATGCTTTAAGTGAAAAATATCCACCTCTACAATACTCAACAGAGTACAAAGAGATGGAAAAAGGGTATAAACGAGCATATAAAAATGCTCAAAAACAGATACTTTTAATGAATGCTCAAAAGGCGAAAGAGTTGCTACTTCCTTATCTGGGGGTTGTATTAAAAAAAGAGAGTATAAATCTTATTCTTAAAGATAATGAAGATTTTTTATCCTTTTTAGATGCCCTTAAACAGATGCAATACCATGATATAAAAAAGCTTTTAGCACTACATCCAAATTTTTCACAACTCCCTCCATATAAAGCATTTTTAGCTAAACTTGATGCAACTTTGAGCAATATAAACTCTGCACTAAACGCAGCTGCTATCCAAAAAGCTACGGAAATGATGCAAAGCATCAAAGGTATATCACTCATAAAAGCAGAACTAAAGTTTCTTGAACACAAAGCAGAAGTGATTGAAACACTTACACACAACTACAAAGAGAATGAATTTAAAAAGTGTTACGAAATTCTTGATGAATATCCACAGATGTTTATAGAGCTAAAGCTTTCAAAAATGTTAGAAAAACATTGGAGCAAACTTATGCAAAAGTGTGAAAAATATGCTCTCTATGGAAATATAAAAGGGATGAAACAGATACTCAAAGAGTTAATTTCAGTAAAAAGCAGAACAAAAAGGGTAGGGGCACTTTTACGGCTGACTTTTATTGTGGCTATTGATGATTTCATAAGCCAAAAAAAGTTTAACAGTGCAGAGAATTTCATCTACTCTTATATTGATATTTTTGGTCTTGATAGCAACTTACAAAGAGTTATGAAAGAGTATGAAAAAAAATCATCCCAAAAACTTGCTATTATTATCAAACAACAAAACAAAGTAGCGCGTAACGCATGGCTACACAACAAACTTATTGTAGATTAGAGCATTAATTCTATGATATCTTTTACCGTTTTATCAAAAGGAACATAAAAATTAGCACCTTGTGAGATAAACTGCTGCATTGCCTCTTTTTTCTCTATCGCCTCATCAAGTTCAGGGTCTGTCCCTTTTATATATGCACCGATACGAATAAGTACCTCATTCTCCTTTAAAAGAGTGTAGAGCCTTCTAAATTTCACAACAGCCTTAAACTGCTCCTGCGAGATTATATCATTCATTACCCTTGATGCTGAGTTTAAAATATGAATAGGAGGGTAAATACCAAAATCTGTCATTTCACGCGATAAAACTATGTGCCCATCCAAAATAGAACGCGACTGATCGGCAATAGGATCACTCATATCATCACCCTCTATAAGCACCGTAAAAAAGGCAGTAATAGAACCTTTTCCTTCCTCTTTTCCAGCTCTTTCCATAAGTTGGGGTAAAAGAGTAAGAGAGGAGGGTGGATAGCCTTTAGAGGTAGGTGGTTCACCGAGTGCCAAGCCTATTTCACGCTGAGCCATAGCAAAACGAGTTACAGAATCCATAATAAAAAGCACATCCTGCCCTTGATCTTTAAAAAACTCAGCAACACTCATAGCAGCAAATGCACCATATTTTCTCATAAGTGGTGAATCATCCGAAGTTGCCACAATGACCACAGTATTTGTCAAATCACCACCAAGGTTTTTCTCTATAAATTCAGGTACTTCACGCCCACGCTCACCAATGAGTGCTACAACCTTTATGGGGGCATCTGCACCACGGACAATCATTCCCATAAGGGTAGATTTTCCTACACCACTTCCTGCAAAGATACCAAGCTTTTGCCCTTTACCACAGGTTAAAAGACCATCAATACTCTTAACACCCACACTAAAAACTTCATCTATCATACCACGCTTCATGGCAGCAATAGGCGCTTTTATAATAGGTCTCAATTTTGAGTTATTCACACTCCCTTTTGCATCAATAGGACGCATAAATGGATCAACCACTCGCCCTAAAAGAGCCTCCCCAATGGGAATATTTAAGCCTGTTGCATCTAAAAATACTTTATCACCAGAGCGAAACCCCTCAACGAAACTAAAAGGAGAGATATAAAGAAGGTCTCCATCAAGCTCAGTTACCATTCCGACTGTCTCTTGCTCTGTCGTATTTGAGACGATTTTAACAATATCACTAATACTTACATTAAGACCTTTTGCAATAATCACCGTTGCGTTTATCTTAATCACTTCTCCAAACGCAACGGAGTAATTTTTATTTGCAAGTTTCTCTTTTAGGGATGCAAATGGCATTTTTTAGTATCGAGATCCGCTAGGTGAGTTAATGAGTGAGAAGAATTCACTTCGAGTTTTTTCATCTTTTTTAAAGAGTCCACGAAGAGCTGATGATGTAGTTGTAGAGTTTATTTTTTCTACACCTCGCATCTCCATACACATATGGCGCGCTTGAACAACAACTGCAACACCCTTTGGCGTTATTGTATCCATAATAGCATCTGCTATCTGCTCTGTTAATTGCTCTTGAATCTGCATTCGTCGTGCAAATACATTAACAACACGAGGAATTTTAGAAAGACCCACCACTTTTCCATCAGGAATATATGCGACATGTACCCGTCCTATGATAGGTAGTAAATGGTGTTCACAAGTAGAGTAAAACTCTATATCTTTAACCAAAACCATCTCATCATTTGAACTAGTAAAAAGAGCTTTTTTAAGTATAGCCGCGGGGTCTTCTTTGTACCCTCCATAGATAAACTCAAAAGATTTTCTCACACGAGAAGGAGTGTCAAGAAGACCCTCCCTGCTAGGATTTTCCCCAACATGCTCCATCATTATTTTTACTGCATTTTCAAATTCAATATTTTTATTTTCTGACAAAACAATCCAACCTTAATGAATAAAAATTGTAGGAACGATAAGAGGATATCTTTTCATTTTACGATAAATATGTTTTCTTACTACTTGACGTAAATCTGATTCTAATGCTCTTGGATTATCAATCATCCCCGGTTTCATATTAAGAAGAAAATTTTCTACGATTTCACTCATCTCTTTTGCAAATGCTCTATCTCTTTTATCTGGAACAATACCAAAAGTAGTAACTTTTGGTTTGTCCATCATTTTTCCAGTCTGCTCACTTACTTGAATAACCATCATAATGACACCCTCAGCTGCCAATTTTTGACGATCCATAACAATATCATCTTCAATTTGATGATTATTTTGATTATCAATATATGTTTTACCAGTTTTTACAGTTTTTACTTTTCTCATATATTTTGGTGCAATTTCAATCTGCTCACCATCACTCATAAGAAGAATATTTCTCTCTGGCACGCCACACATCATCCCTGTCTCTTTGTGTTTCATAACATGATTATATTCACCATGAATTGGTAAAAAGAATTTAGGATTTACTAAACGCAACATAAGTTTTTGCTCTTCCATAGAGGCATGACCAGAGACGTGAATATCTCTATCCATTGCCACTCTTGCACCACATTTTTGTAAATGATTTAACATTTTAGAGATAGAACCTTCATTCCCTGGAATAGCACGAGAAGAGAGTACAATTAAGTCTGTCGGTTTAATTTTAATGTGTCTATGCTCTCCAATACTCATTCTAAAGAGTGCTGAATTTGCTTCACCTTGAGAACCCGTAGTAACAATAAGTACATCTTTATCACTCATATTTGCTACATCTTCAGGCTCTACAAAAATACTTTTAGGAAATTTTATATAATCATACTGCATACAAACTTCTAAGTTACGCTCCATTGAACGCCCAATCACACAAACTTTACGACCATATTTCACACCATATTGAATAGCTTGATAAACACGGTGAATATTTGAACTAAATGTTGAAAGTATTACACGTCCCTCTGCTTTTGAAAAGACTCTGTCAAGTGCAGGTCCAACACTTAATTCAGATCCCGTGGCTATTGGATTATGTGAGTTTGTTGAGTCACTCAACAGACACAATACGCCTTTTTCACCATAATGAGCAAGTCTATGAAGATCTGCTGGGTATCCATCAACTGGTGTATAATCTATTTTAAAGTCACCAGTGTGAATAACAGTTCCAGCTTCAGTAGTAATTGCAATAGACGAAGAGTCAATAATAGAGTGTGTCATATGCATCCACTCAACTTCAAAATCATTTCCTATTTTATATACTTTTCTCTTCTCAATTGGATTAAAATATTTTCTTGCCTCTTTTAAGTGATGCTCATCAAATTTATTTCCTATCATTGCTAAAGGAAGTGGTGTTCCATAAATAGGAAACTGTAACTCTTTAAAAAGATATGGCATTGCACCAATATGGTCTTCATGAGCATGTGTAATTATAATACCAACAATCTTATCTTTTATTTCATGAAGGTATGAAAAATCAGGTACTAAAATATCAACACCATGCATATCTTCATCAGGAAAACTCATACCAACATCGACTAATATTGCTTCATTATCTGTTTCAAAAACAGCAATATTACCACCAATTTCACCAAGTCCACCAAGTGGTGTTACGCGGATTTTTGCTTTAGAATTTAAATCCAATTTATAATGAGGATTCAATCTTTGCTTATGAGACTCTTGATTCTTTGAAACAAAAGATTTTAGATTTTCATCAACTGGTGAAGGTCCTCTTTTATGTCGATTACGATTTTTATTTTTGTTATTATTAGACTTAGCAGCCGGCTTATTACCTGTTGTAGCTTCATTTTTCTTTTGATTAGGATTCGGTCTACGACTATTATTATTTCTTCTATTGTTATTTGGTTTGCGTTGTTCTTGAGGTTTACTTTGAGTAGCCTCTTGTGTCTCTTCTGCCATCCAAACTCCTTATTTATATTATTTTGTAGAGTTGGTGATAGTCCTTCGTGCTAACTTGATGAGGGCGAATTGTTAATGTAAGTTCTAGCTCGCTAAAAGCCTCTTGAAGTCGTGATTTTTCATATTTTGCTGAAAGATTTTTCATCAAAGTTTTGCGAGGTTGTGTAAATGCAACTCTTAGCATATCTTCAAAATCTTTATCACTTCTATCAGCACTTTTTTCTATTAGAAAAACCGCAGAGTCAATCTTTGGTTGTGGGTCAAACGCAGTTGGTGGAACTTTTACAATTATCTTTGCTGTTCCTACACTTTGAGTAATAATACCCAAGGAACCAAATACTTTTTCACCTGCAACAGCACAAAACTTCTCTGCAACTTCAAGCTGTACCATTACAAGTATACTTTTACACATTGGATCTGCGAGTGCTTTGAGTATGATGTTCGTAGCTATATAGTATGGCAAATTTGCCACCAAGTCATACGGCTCATCAATTAAAGTAGTCTGCCAAGCTTGTAAAACATCCCCACAATTTAGGTGGAGTCGCTTGGTATCGATCTCTTTTTTAAAAGTATCTTGTAACAGTTTACATAAATCGGTATCTACCTCAAAAGCTTCTACACTTTTGACATCAACTAAAAATTTAGTTAAATCACCTAAGCCAGGCCCAATTTCAACAATTTTGTTCTCATTTTTGGGCATCGCTTCGACGATTTTTCTTAAGACAGATTCATCTTTAAGAAAGTTTTGTCCAAACTTCTTCTTTGCTACAACGCTTTGTCTCTTCATCTGCTTAGTCTACCTTAACTTTACTTATATAAAGGTAATAAAGAGTTATTTTTATATTAAACCTTTAATTTTCTCTTGCGAAACAGCAACCAAGCGCCTCTCCAAACGGTTTATCTCTTCAAGTAAAGCTTTTGAAACTTTTTCCATCTCTTCATAATATTTTTTAGCACTCTCTACTTCTTCTGAAGAGAGTTCTTTTTTTCTTTTTATACCAAACAGCTTTGCAAAGAAACCTGCTTTTTTCTCTTGAGAAAAATATATATTAAATATTTGCAGATATTTATCATGCAAAAGAAAAATGCAAATTTTCAATACTTTGCATACACTCCATAGGATTATTGGAAAGACTGTTTAAAATTTGTCCATCACTATAAAACCACTTTCCAAACTTACACTCAGTAGAATCTATAGGTATAGTATCTTCACTAATATCTATTCCATTTATTAATAATTTTGCTTTTTGAATCCATTTAATATGTGCCGCCTTTGCAGCGCGTAAATGTTCTAAAACTTCTTCTTTTTCCATAAGTAATCCAAATAATTAAATCTAAAATATTGTATCTTAAATCAAACAATTTTACAATGTTTCACGTGAAACACGTAAAGAAAATGATGATTTCTCATCATTTTTAGTGTTGGAACCGCAGCTGTTGTCCGAAGGACCAGCGAGGACTCACCTTATAAACACAGTGTTGAAACCGCAGGCGATGTCCGAAGGACCGACGAGGACTTACCTCAAATGCAGTAATGAAAGACAAGCCATGCCTCACAACCCAACTCACCTAACAACTCCCCCTTACCAACATATAAGCCTAAAAAGATATAATTACAAGATATTAATAAAGGTATAAAAACTTCCAAATGAACTATTTTGCAAAAAGAATTATTCCCTGTTTAGATGTAAAAGATGGACGCGTTGTTAAAGGCGTTAATTTTGTTGGACTCAAAGATGCAGGTGACCCTGTAGAGGTTGCCCGCCGTTATAATGAAGAGGGGGCAGATGAACTTACATTTTTAGACATTACCGCTTCATCTGACAATAGAGATACCATAGTAGACATCGTTGCTAAAGTTGCTCGTGAAATATTTATACCTTTAACTGTTGGCGGTGGTATCCGTAAACTTGATGATATATACAAACTCTTAAATGTCGGATGTGACAAAGTAAGTGTAAACTCAGCAGCTATAAAACGACCACAACTCATAGATGAAGGTGCAAAAAGATTTGGTTCACAATGCATTGTAACTGCCATAGATGTGAAAAAAACTGGTGATGTTTATAATGTTTACCTCAATGGTGGCAGAGTAGATACTGGTATAAACGCAGTAGAGTGGGCAAAAGAGGTAGTCTCTCGTGGAAGTGGAGAGATTTTGCTTACCTCAATGGATGCAGATGGTACAAAAGCAGGCTTTGAGTTAAATATAACTGAGCAAATATCTAAAGCCGTAAATGTCCCTGTCATTGCAAGTGGTGGAGCAGGGACAATGGAGCATATAAAAGAGGCATTTACTCATGGTGCAGATGCAGCATTAGCAGCTTCCATCTTTCACTATAAAGAGATAGATATTATGGATTTAAAACACTATCTTCATGAACAAAATATTCCAGTAAGATTATAAAGCAACTAGTTGCGTGAGCTCTCTGCTGAAGAGAACACAGCGTTAGCGTAAACAAAGGAATTACTTCCTTTGTTGTTAAAAATAATAAGGGAAAGGTTCCCTTGAATTTATAAAATAAATTGAAGGAATGAAATGATAATTTGCGCAGGTAATAGTGAAAACTTTTCATTTGCAACACCCATGGGAGTAGGGCTTATTGAGAGTGCTATAAATATAACAAGATTATGTTTGTTTGACAAACCAGAGTTTTTACTTTTTGTAGGAACTGCAGGAAGTT
>NZ_JALXBK010000056.1 GCF_026991475.1 Sulfurimonas sp.
ATTAAAGATACAATGCAAAGAATTTATAATTATAATAATATTTTGAGGTTTCAATGGACTACAAAGACACACTACTTTTACCGACAACAACATTCGCTATGCGCGGAAACTTAATAAACAACGAACCAAAGCGTTACGCTGCATGGGATGAGAAAAAAGTTTATTTCAAAATGAAAAACGAACGCAGAGATGCTGAGAGTTTTACACTTCATGATGGACCTCCTTATGCAAATGGTCATATCCACATTGGGCATGCTTTAAATAAAGTCCTCAAAGACATCATCATAAAACATAACTATTTTAATGGAAAATCTGTACGTTTTACTCCTGGTTGGGATTGTCATGGTCTTCCAATTGAGCAACAAGTTGAGAAAAAACTTGGCGGAAAAAAGAAAAAAGAGCAGCTTGAAACTGCTGAAATTCGTAAGCTTTGCCGTGAGCATGCTGCAAAATTTGTAGATATTCAAAGAGCTGAATTTAAAACACTCGGTATCATCGCTGATTGGGAAAAGCCTTACGTTACGATGGACTACAGATTTGAAGCAAACATCTTTAGAACACTTTGTGATGTTGCAAAAAAAGGTCTGCTCATAGAGCGCAGTAAACCTGTATTTTGGTCATGGGCAGAGCGTACTGCACTTGCTGAAGCAGAAGTTGAGTATGAAGACAAAGAAGATTACTCTATCTTTGTTGCGTTTGAACTCGATGATGAGGCAAAAGAGAAGCTAGGACTTGCAAAAAAAGAAAAAGCTGCTCCTGTTATCTGGACAACAACACCATGGACAATTCCTGCAAATACTGGTATTTCACTCAACCCTGAAGAGGAGTATGTGCTTACCAGTGATGGCTATATTGTTGCTAAAAAACTTTACAACTCTTTAATAGAGAGCGAAGTTATCAAAGGTGAAGTAGTAAAAACTTTCCATGCAAGTGAGCTGGAGAATCTAAACGCAGTAAATCCACTTAATGGAAGAAAATCTCATATTGTTCTTGGTGAGCATGTACTTATGGAAAATGGTACAGGTTGTGTACATACAGCACCAGGACATGGTGAAGATGATTACCGTGTAGGGCTAAAATATAACCTCGAAGTTGTTATGCCGGTCGATGAGACAGGATGTTTTGATGCGACTGTTGTAAATGAAAAACTCATTCCAAACGCAGAGGAGTTTGTAGGTCGTCATATTTTCAAATCAAATGAAGATATTTTAGAACTTATGGGTGATGCAGTGCTACAAACAAATAAATTTGTCCACTCCTACCCACACTGCTGGAGAAGTCATACTCCGCTTATCTATCGTGCTACAAAACAGTGGTTTATCTCTGTTGATGGACTACCTGAGGGTGAGAGTAAAACACTTCGTGAAATTGCACTCTCTGAAGTTGAAAAAACAAAATTCATCCCTCAAACAGGTCGTAATCGTCTTAACTCTATGGTTGAAAACCGTCCAGATTGGTGTATCTCTCGTCAGCGTGACTGGGGTGTGCCTATTGCATTTTTTAGAGTAAAAGCTACGGGTGAAGTAGTTTTTGATGAAAAAGTAATGAATTTTGTCGCTATGATTTTTGAAATGCAAGGAAGTGATGCATGGTACTCTATGGATATTTCACAACTCCTTTATCCTGGTTCAGGATACAAGCCCGAAGAGCTTGAAAAAGTTACAGATATTTTAGATGTATGGTTTGATTCTGGTTCAACTTGGAACTCAGTACTCAAATCTCGAAACTATGATGCAGGTACATATCCAGCTGATTTATATGTTGAGGGAAGTGACCAACACCGTGGTTGGTTCCAGTCTTCACTCTTCCTATCATCTGCCGTACAGCACAAAGCGCCATACAAAGGTGTGCTTACTCACGGTTTCACAGTCGATGAAAA
>NZ_JALXBK010000057.1 GCF_026991475.1 Sulfurimonas sp.
ATTTAGAAATAAACGCAGTAATAGAACCTTTTGAAGGTGAACATGACTTTTCAAAAACTGCTTTTACAGAGGTAGGTAAGCTTATAAACTCTGAAGATTTTAATGGTATGAATTCTCAAAAATCGCAGCAATTTATTATTGAGATGTTTGAAGAGAAGAAGATTGGTAAGAAGACTACAAACTATAAGCTAAAAGATTGGGGCGTGAGCCGTCAGCGTTACTGGGGCGCTCCTATTCCTTTTGTGCATTGTGACAAATGTGGTCTTGTTATGGAGAAAAAAGAGAATCTTCCTATTGCACTGCCTGAAGATGTAGAGATAACAGGTGAAGGAAATCCACTTGAAAATCATCCAACATTCAAATATTGTAAATGTCCAAAATGTGGTGGTGATGCTACCCGTGAGACAGATACAATGGATACTTTTGTAGAATCAAGCTGGTATTTTTTACGCTTTTGTGCTTCACCACAAAATTGGGAAAAAGAGGCATTTTCTGCTGAACAGATTAAATACTGGATGGGTGTTGATCACTACATTGGTGGGATTGAGCATGCAATTTTACATCTTTTATATGCACGATTTTTTACAAAAGTATTTCGTGATTTAGGTTACCTTAATTTTGATGAGCCTTTTGATAACTTGCTTACGCAAGGAATGGTACTTAAAGATGGTGCTAAAATGAGTAAGTCAAAAGGAAATACTGTTGATCCTGATGCTATTATAGAAAAATATGGTGCAGATACAGCAAGACTTTTCATACTTTTTGCAGCTCCACCAACACAAGAGTTAGAGTGGAATGATAGTGCAGTTGATGGTGCTTATAAGTTTATAAAAAGATTTTTTGATAGAAGTATCAATGTTGTGTCAACAGATACCAAACCAGAAGTTAATCATGCTTCTTTATCAAAAGAGGAGAAGTTTGCACGTAAAAAAGTATATGAAGCACTTCAAAGAGCAGAAGATGTTTACAATGAACGATATACTTTTAACACAATGATAGCAGGTGTAATGGAAGCGATGAATGCACTCAATGCACAGAAAAATGCAGATGTTTGGAGTGAAGGTTACTGGATTTTAAGTGCAATTATGGAGCCTGTTATTCCGCATACATGTTGGGAAATTTCTCAAAAATATTTTAATTTGAAAAACCTTGCTCCCCAAGAGATAGTTGAAGAGGTCTTTGTTGAAGATTCTCTCTCTCTTGGTGTCTCTATAAATGGAAAAAAACGAGGCGAAATTGAAGTAGCAGCAGATGCGAGTAAAGATGAAATTTTGGCTGCAGCAAAAGAGAGTGTAGCAAAATGGCTTGAGGGCAAAGAGCTTGTAAAAGAGATTGTAGTGCCTAAAAAACTTGTTAATCTTGTTGTAAAGGGTTAAGTTGCACTTTTATCCACATTTTTATAAGTTTATAGTGCTTAGTGTTGTTGTAGTTTTACTAAATGCATGTGGATACAGACCCTCTTCCAAATATGCAAGAGAAGTACTTGGTAATCGCATAAGTACTGATGTTGTTATCTCTTCACAAGACCCTGAAAATACCGTTGTAATTAAAGATGGGGTAGATGCAGCACTTGTCGAGATATTTCATACATCATTAACAAGCTTAAAGTATGCGGATACACATCTGAAAATTGCGCTGAATCCACCATCATACGCACCAATTCAATATAATGCGGATGGTTTTGTTATTGCATATCGTGCTACAATAACGCTTCGTATTACTAGAGAAAGTAAAAATATTAAAAAACATTATATGTCTCGTGGTACTTATGACTTTGCGGTATCGCCAAACGCAGTACTTACAGACCAAGAGAGATTTAATGCTATTAAATTTGGTTCAGCTAAAGCAATTTCATCATTTATTGCGCAAGTCTCAGCCGAAGGCTCTCGCATAGAAAAATAGGAGAAGAGATCGATGATGATTAAAAAAATTATTAATAATGCCTTGAAACGCTTAAAAGCAGAGGGAAAGTTATTAACGCCTGATTTTTATGCAGAAGCTTTTTGTAAAGAGGCAAAAAAAGCAAATATGAGGGTGGAAGATTGTGAGCATTTAGAAGGTTCTATACAATTGCTCAATAAAGATCTTCAAGCAGATTTAAGAAATTATCATATAAAAACAATAAAAGAGTTTGTCCGTTATGTGGTGACAAAGCTTAACCGTACAAATCCTACACAATGTACAAAAATTTTGGAATCTCAAATTCTCCTTACAAAACGTATATTACAAGTTGCTGCTGTTTTACACAATAAAGAGATAGCCTCTTTGTCTCGAAGCACCATAGAAATTATGGAGTCAACTTCACAACCCCAACAGTTAGACTCTCTTCGACAGCAATGGGTGAACTTCATTACAACTTATGATGACACATTTTTACAAGAGCTCAAACCCTATGGGGCAGTAGATAGTTCTGATTTGCGTAAAACTATTATGGGCTTAGATATAAATATATCCCAAGATAGCAAATTAGAAGATGAATTAACAAAACTTGCAAGACTGCTTGTAGCTTCTTTTGTTCCCTCAATTGCTTCAAGTGTAAATGATGAAATAGCCTCTGTTAGTGATAAGTTGAGAAATAATCCTGCTGTTTTAGAATCAGATACCATTGAAAATGAAATACGGTCGATTATTTCACTAAGAATTGCACTTGATAATAAAACAGTTAAAGATATGGTCGGCTCAATAGATGGTGTTTTAGATAAATTATCTCTGCGTTTAATTGCTATGATAGAGAGCTCAGATACATCTAATTTGGAGATTCAAGAGATAAAAAAAGAGTTAGAATCTTATAGTGAAGAGTCAACTACAAACTTTAAAGTTGCACATAAAAAACTCTTTACTATTGCCGTTGCTTTAGAAAAAAATACGCAACTTCTTAGTAGTGAACTAAAAGGTCACTCTATGGAGGTAAAACTTCTGAGTGATCGGGTGAATAGTTTAGAAAAAGAGCTTGAAAATGCAAAAAAAGAGTCTCAAGAAGATTTTTTAACTAAACTTTTAAATAAACGTGCACTTGATGAAATGATTAAGATAAAAGAGGCGGAATTTAAGCGTTATGGGCGTAACTACTCTGTAGCAATGTTTGATATAGATCACTTTAAAAAAGTGAATGATAACTATGGACATGAAGCTGGTGATGCTATTTTATCTGCTGTTGCAAAAATACTTAAAAATGATTCAAGAACAGTTGATATAGTAGGGCGTTTTGGTGGAGAAGAGTTTTTGGCGATTTTAAGCGATACCGATATACAAGGGGGTGTAACTTTTGCCCAAAAAGCAAGAGAGCATGTCCAAAAAGCCCGTTTTGTTTATAAAGGTAAACGCATAAAAGTGACCATAAGTGCTGGAGTAAGTGAGCGAAAAAATCATGTTTCAGCAGAAGCTACGATTAATTCTGCAGATGAGTATCTCTATAAAGCAAAACACGAAGGTAGAAACCGCGTGGAGTATAAAAAATAGTTGTGTTAGAAAATTTTTTAGAAAATAAACCACTCTATTATGATGAAATTGACTATACTCGTATGCCTAGAATTTATGCAAAGATTAAAAATAGAGTAAAAATTCCTAAAATTATTCACCTGGTCGGTACAAATGGAAAAGGGACAACAGGACGCTTCTTGGCTGCTGCTCTCTACTCTCTTGGCTTCTCTACTGGTCACTATACTTCTCCACATATTTTAGAATTTAACGAACGCATTTGGTGTAATGGCAAAAATATTGCCACGCCAGAGCTAGATAAAGCGCATAAAGAGTTGCTCCAACTGCTCTCTTTAGAAGATGCAGATGCTTTGAGTTATTTTGAGTACACGACTCTTATAGCACTTTTGTGTTATCAAGAGTGCGATTATGTAGTGCTTGAAGCTGGTTTGGGCGGAGAGTATGATGCGACTGCTGTATTTGATAATATACTTACTTTAGTAACACCAATAGATTTTGATCATGAAGCTTTTTTGGGTACAAGTATAAAAGAGATAGCTACTACAAAGTTAAATGCAGTCAATTCTGCCGCTATTTTAGCTTTGCAACCTCATAAAGAGGTTTATATCGTTGCAGCAGAGATTGCAGCAAAAAAGTCTCTTAAAATTGTTTCATTTTCCGAGTATCTAAACGCAGCAGATGAGAAAAAAATCACTCATATTACAAAAGAGCTTGGACTTGCCAAATATTTGCAAGATAATCTCAAACTTGCCATTGCCGCATTGAAATTTTTAGGTATTGTTTATGAAGCTAAGAATTTTTTTCATGCAAAACTTTTTGGAAGACTCTCAAAATTAAATGAAAATATTTACCTTGATGTAGGACACAATACTTTGGCGGCAAGCTCTATTGCAAAGGCACTACAAGGGAAGAAATACAGACTTGTTTACAATAGCTATCGCGATAAAAACTATAAAGAGATTTTGAGAATTTTAAAGCCTATTGTTGAAGAGGTCGAAATCATTGCAGTTAATGAAGAGAGAATCGAAGAGTCTTCTCTCTTAAAAGGGACGCTTAGTGACCTAGGGATGAAACATAGTGATTTTAGCTCTATAGATCCAACACAAGAGTATTTGGTTTTTGGCTCTTTTAGTGTGGCAGAGACTTTTTTAAGGAGTTATTATAATGGATAAGCATTTCACAATTACGATTCACGATGAAAATGGAGTGAAGAAGTTCAATGTCCATAAATTACTTAAAAAGTTCTTTTTTTATCTGTTGGCACTTCTTATTAGCATAGGATTAATGGCGGTTGGTACGATTTTATATCTTAATTATAGTGTTGATAAAATCAGTGCAAAAAGAGCAGATGTAGAAAAAGCTTATAAAAATTTGCAAGCAGAAGATCTGCTACTCCAAGCAAGTATGCAAAAAACAAAAAAGAGTCTTAAGGCAAAAAAAGAAGAACTTGAAGCAGTTTCTGACTCTCTTACAGAGATAGAAGAGTTGATGGGACTCAAACCAATTGCAAATGCTGATTTACTCGAACGTGTAAACAGTACAAAACTTACTTCTAAAGAGCGTGCAACACTTTTAGAACTTATTCCAAGTGGTTCTCCTGTGCCATATCATGGAATAACGAGTAAATTTGGTTATAGGATTAATCCTATTACACATAAAAGAGAGTTTCATAAGGGAACTGACCTAAAAGCTAAGTTGCATACTCCAATTTATGCAACTGCCAATGGTATTGTTGAGTGGTCAGGTTATCATAAACGCAGTGGATTTGGAAATCTTATTATATTGGCACACTCTTATGGATTTAAAACCTATTTTGGACATTTGAGCAAAGTAGTTGTCAAATCTGGGCAATTTGTTGAGAAAGGGAAGCTCATAGGTTATACTGGTAATTCTGGTATGAGCAATGGCCCTCATCTACATTATGAAATACGATTTTTACAGCGCCCTTTAAATGCTTATTGGTTTATTAAATGGACACAAAAAAATTACAATCAGATATTTGAAAAAGAGAAAAAAGTACCATGGCAGTCAGTTTTTGAAGCTATGAGTAAGATTCAAATAGTTAAAGAATAGGTAGATAAATTTTATGTCACAAGCAATTTTATATAATTATTTTAATACATACAAAAAAGAGTCACCTTTAGAAGTACTTATTTGCGAGGATGCAAAAGAGGCAGCTTCTTTAGAGACAGTAGCAAAATATTTTAAAAAAGATGTTGTTGTTTTTCCTGATTTTCGTCCCTCTTATGGGGATGATTTACGTTCATATAAAGAGGAACTTCACGAGCTTTTTTTTGCATTGCGAAGCTACTACTCTGCGAAGAAAAAACCTCTTGTTATAGCACCTCTAAAGACGCTACTCTTTCATCTTCCAAAAGAGGAAATACTTGGTGCTACGAGTTTAGAGTTTGGCACAGAGATTGACATGAATGCGTTTAAAGAGCAGATGCTATTTTGGGGATATACATTTGTTGATATGGTACAGGTTGAGGGAGAGATCTCTTTTCGTGGCGATATTATTGACATCTATGTCCCCTCTTCAAAAAATCCTGTTCGTATCTCTCTTTTTGACAATGAAATAGAGCAGATCAAAGAGTTTGCACTTGAAACGCAACGTACTTTGGGTGATGACCTTGAAGAGGTCGAAATACGCAGTGCTTTTTACTCTCTTGATGAGACTGCGTTTAATGCTCTTAATGAAAAAATTGAGCATAGCGAATTTGATGCACTCAACAAAGATGTAGCTTCTTTGGGATTTTGGCATCTTGATGATATGAGTGAAAATTTTTTAGCAGGTAAAGAGAGTAAGCTTGTAAGAGATTTACAAAATGTTTTAAAAGATGCTTATGGAATTAACAATCCTCAGCTTTCACGGGAGAGTTTTGAACTTGAAAAATTAGAAGAGAATGAGAGTGTAAAAGAGCTTGTTGTAGCTAATGCCGAGCAGCTCATTAAAGTGCATAAAGATAAAAAGATTACCATTATTGCTGCAAACGCAGCGACACTCAAACAGGCAGGAATTTATGATACAAAGAACATAAATGTTATTACTGCGCCTTATATTTTAAATATCATTACAGATGATGCACTTGTTATATCTCTGAATAAGCCAGATAAAAAACGCCGTAGAAGAAAAAGCTCCATTTTACTTGATGATTTAAAAGCAGGGGATTATGTTGTTCATGAAGATTATGGAGTGGGGATTTTTGAAAAGATAGAGCAGACTGAAATTCTTGGCGGCGTGAAAGATTTTATTGTCATAAAATATATTGGTGATGATAAAATTCTTTTACCTGTTGAAAATCTTGACTTTATAGACCGTTATATAGCGGGAGGAGGAAGTACCCCTGTTTTAGATAGACTAGGTAAAGGAAGCTTTGCAAAACTTAAAGCAACAGTGCGAAAACGTCTCCTTGAAATTGCTGGGCAAATTGTAAATACTGCTGCTGCACGCGCACTTATAAAAGCACCAAAAATTTCACTCGATAAAAAGAGCTTAAAAGAGTTTCAAGCACTCTCTGGGTTTGAATATACTGATGATCAAACGCAGTCTATAGATGAGATAATTTCGCAGATTAGTTCAGGGCATATTATGGACAGACTTTTAAGTGGTGATGTTGGTTTTGGAAAGACAGAAGTAGCACTCAATACTATCTTTGCGGCATATAAATCAGGCTATCAGTCTGCTTTTATCGTGCCTACTACGCTCCTCTCTGCACAGCATTTTAGAAGTTTGGATGAAAGATTCCATGATTTAGGCATTCGTTATGCTAAGCTCGATAGATTTGTAAGCACAAAAGATAAAAATGCCATTATAAAAGGGCTTGCAAGTGGTGAGATAGATTGTGTTGTTGGAACGCATGCTCTTTTTGGATTGGAGTTTAAAAAACTAGGTGTTGTTATCATCGATGAAGAGCATAAATTTGGTGTTAAACAAAAAGAGAAAATAAAAGAACTGTACCATAATGTGCATCTGCTCTCAATGTCAGCAACACCAATTCCTCGTTCACTCAATCAAGCGCTTAGTTCCATAAAAACCATGAGCCAACTTTTAACGCCACCAAGTGAGCGACAAGGTGTGAGAACTTTTGTAAAAGAGTATGATGAAAAGCTTATAAAAGAGGTTATTTTGCGTGAGCTTCGTCGTGGAGGACAGGTCTTTTATGTTCATAACTCTATTGACCATATGCCTATTAAAATGGGCGAAATAAAAGCACTTCTGCCAGAGTTACGCATAGTAATGCTACACTCTAAAATCTCTGCTGTGCAGACAGAAAAAGAGCTCTTGAAATTTGAAGCGGGTGAATATGACTTGATGATAGCAACTTCCATTATTGAGAGTGGTATTCATATGCCTCGTGTAAATACCATTATTGTTGATGGTGCAGATAGATTTGGTATAGCAGACCTGCATCAACTTCGTGGACGCGTTGGGCGTGGCAGCTATGAAGGTTTTGCCTATTTTGTTGTGCCAAATAAAGAGGCTCTTACTGATGAGGCAAAAAAGCGTCTTTTAGCACTTGAATCAAACTCATTTTTAGGTTCTGGTTCTGTTTTAGCTCATCATGATTTAGAGATTCGTGGTGGAGGAAACCTTGTTGGAGATGCTCAAAGTGGGCATATAAAAAATATAGGCTATTCACTCTACTTGAGAATGCTTGAAGATGCCATCAAAGATTTGAGTAATACCACTCAAACGCAGCGTGCTAAAGTAGATATTAAACTTACTATTTCGGCTTATGTTAGTGATATGGTTATTCAAGAAGACAGGCTGCGTTTAGATATATATAGACGACTTTCTCAGGCTGAGAGTGCCATAGAAATTTATGAAATTGAAGAGGAGGTAATCGATAGATTTACTGAAATCGATACTCCTACAAAACAGTTTTTTGAACTTATGGTCATTAAACTTTTAGCTATTGATAAAAAGATAAAATCTATTTCAAATTATGGGCAAAATATTACTTTTACTTATTTGAATGATGCAAAAGAGACAATCAAAGCTGATAGTAAGGATGATGATGATATTATCAAAAATACATTGGTTTATTTAAGAAAATAGTAAGCTAAAAACTTAAAAAAAAGGGGGGGGGGGTACAATGAAGTTTTTAAAATTTCACATTATCCTTTATTTACTACTCTCATCGTCTCTTTTTGCGATGCCATCACTTGTCTCTGTAAAATGGCTAAGTCAGAATTACTCTAATCCAAATTTGGTTATTATTGATGTAAGAAAGCCTTCCCTTTATAAGCAGGGGCATCTTAAACGAGCTGTAAACCTACCTACTTTTCAATATCTATTTGATACAAAAAATCAATATAAAATGCCAAAGTTGGACTTTTTACAAAAGGCATTTAGCAATGCAGGTATTGACAACAGAAGTAAAGTTGTGGTTTATGGAAATAATGAACTAATTTGGGCTGCTAGATTTTTTTGGATTAGTAAAGTTTTAGGTCATAATGAGGTTGGTTTACTTAAAGTTGGATATGGCAACTGGAAAAAAGGAACACTTCCAATAAGTAAAAAAATATATAAAGCGAAGCCTACAAATTTCATACCACGAATTAACAATAAAGTCATGCAGACAAAATTAAGCACAATGCTTGCAATAAAAAGAGATGTAATTATAGATGGAAGACCTGCCTCATTTTATAATGGCTTAAAATCTCATGCAAAAAGATTTGGGCATATTCCTACTGCATTAAATTATCCAGGTTCATTAAGTTATGATGTGAATGGTAGTGGAATGAAATCAATTAAAGAGCTTAAAAAACTATATAAAAACTTACCAAAAAATAAAAAAATCATACTCTACTGCGAAGATGGGGCAGATGCAGCACTTAATTTTTTAGTCTTAAAAAAATTAGGCTATGATGCTTCTGTATATGATGGTTCTTGGTTGGAGTGGGGAAATGATTCTAATCTTCCTGTAGCGAAATAGTTATGAAAACAAAGAATTATAGTGGTTCTATTAAAAGAAAATTAGCGAAAATTATACTGAGTGTTACATCTTTAGTCTTTTTTATATCTTATTTTGTTTTTGTAATTATCTATGTAAAACATGAAGATAGAAGAACACAAAAACTTACAGAGACCATAGGTGTCGTTATATCTCAAGATTTAGCAAAACTTATTTTTTTAAATAATGTTTCTGTTGCTGCAGATATTACTACTAAATTACAATCATTTAAAATGTTGAAATCTGCCGTAGTCTATAAAAATAATGGTAGTGCAATATATCAGTATAGCAAAAATGGTAAAAGTTTTACTCCTGACGGCAAATGTAAAAAACAAGGGTATAAGATAGTAGGTGAGACTCTTATTTCAAGTACAACTATACACTATTCTGGAAACAACTTTGGTTGTATTCGAATGAAATTGCAACACATGACCTTTTTTAATATTTTTAAAAAATATCTATTGCCATTAGTTCTATTTTATCTTTTTATTGTCCTTTTATCGTCTGTTTTAGCTTCATTCTATGCTAAAAAATTTACAAATCCAATCTTAAAACTTATAAATTTTTTAGAAGGAGTTGAGTTAGATGCTTTTCTTGATAGGCGTATAGAGATTACAGAAGATGATGAGTTTGGTAAACTTTATGAAGAGATAAATATTATGCTTGAGAGTTTACAAAACTCATTAAAAGAGAAAGAAGAAGCTGATAAAAAAGTAGAGTATCTTAGAGAGTATGATTCTTTAACTGGTCTGCCAAATAAAGATTTATTTATAAAATCATTACAAAAGCAGATTGATTATAAAACTTTAAAAGAGTGGCATATAATGCTTTGCGTAGATATAGATAAATTTAAAGTTTTGAATGATCTTTATGGGCATGAAATTGGTGATACTGTTTTACAACTTTTAGCAAGATCATTACAAAAAGAGTTTAGAGATGTAACTTTGATTGCAAAAATTGGGATAGATGAATTTTTGATTTGTTATAGAAATGTTTCAGATGATAAAGAGTATGCAATACAAAAAGTAGAAGATATGTTAAATCGTCTCAATGGTATTGTCTCAAACTCTTTTTATGTTCATGGTGAAGAGTTAAATATTGCAATTCATGTTGGTGCAAATGTTTATTCTAAAAATTTAACATCTGCTTCTGAAATTCTACAACAGACAGATGGTGCTTTACAAAATGCTAAAAAAGAGGAAAAAAAGTTCTCTTTTTATAGTAAAGAGATAGAGAAAAAAGCACAAGAAAATTTAGATATTTATAATGATTTATTAGTAGCAGTTAAAGAGAATCAATTTGAACTATTTTATCAATTACAAAATAGAGATGATGGCTCTTACTTTGGTGCTGAGGCACTTATACGATGGAATCATCCAACACTTGGTTTTTTAGCTCCTTTTAAATTTATACCTATTGTTGAGAGTAGCAATTTGATTTTTGATGTTGGCACATGGGTGTTAGAAAATGCTTGTAAGCAACTCTCTCTTTGGCAAGAAAATTCTAAGACAAAAGATTGGGTTTTAGCTGTAAATGTAAGTACAAGACAGTTTGCTCAAGATGATTTTTTAGATATTGTTCAACGATGTATTAAAAAATATGATATTCCTCATAATAAATTAAAAATTGAAATATTAGAGTCACTTTTATCTAATGATTTTGAAACGATGGTACAAAAGATACAAAAACTTAGAGAGTTAGATATTCAGATCTCTATTGATGATTTTGGTACTGGTTACTCTTCTTTACAGTATTTAAAATATTTACCAGTAAATCAGATAAAGATTGATCAGAGTTTTATTTTTGGAATGTTAGAAAATGAAGCAGATAAAATTATTGTGCAGAGTATTATAAACTTAGGTAAAGCTTTTAAATTTGATGTTATTGCTGAGGGTGTAGAGACAAAAGAACATTTTGAAAAGTTAAAAGAGTATGGTTGTCACTATTTCCAAGGTTACTATTTTGCAAGACCTGAACCAATAGAAAAAATAGAAAAAGTAGTTGCCCAACTTTAGCTATAATTGCGAAAAAATATGAAGATGGTTGTATGAGAATAGCATTTGTAGGAGATATTGTAGGAAGTCCGGGGCGTGATATGCTCAAAAAATATTTACAAGAGATAAAAGAGAAAGAGAATATTGACTTTGTTATTGCAAATTATGAAAACGCTTCACATGGTTTTGGCTTGACGCTAAAAAACTGTAATGAACTTTTCTCTTATGGTATTGATGTAATGAGTGGCGGTAACCATACTTGGGATAAAAAAGATATTTTACCTCTTTTTGATTCTCATGAAATACTTCGACCTCATAATTATCCAGAGGGAGTGCCAGGAACAGGATGTAAGGTTTATGCTGTTGGGAGTGAAAAACTAGCTGTTTTAAATCTTATGGGACACTACTCTATGCCATATTGTGATAATGCTTTTCGTTGTGCTGAGACTACAGTAGAAGAGTTATATAAAGAGGGTGTTAAGAATATATTTGTCGATTTTCATGCAGAAGCAACGAGTGAAAAACGTGGAATGATGATGTTGATGCAAGGGAAAGTAAGTGCTATAATTGGAACGCATACTCATGTATCGACAGATGATTTTCAAATTGCAAATGGTACGGCTTATATGAGTGATATGGGTTTGACTGGATGTAGAGATAATGTCATTGGTATGGATGCAAAAGTGCCACTTCAGCAGTTTTTAACAGGATTAAAAGGGCATTATGACATTCCTAAAAAGTGTAAAAAAATTCTGCAAATGGCTGTTTTAGATATTGCCGATGGTAAATGTAGCGCTGCGTTTAAAATCAAACAGTTTGATGATGGCAGGGTTATAAAAACAGAGGCATGGATAGAAGAATATTAAGCAGTTACTTTGTAGTAGTTGTCGTTAGCTATATAAGTATTTAGTGCATTTTGTTTTATACTTGCATTGCTTACAAAACTACTTTGTATGTGTCCAAGAGGAACCTTAGGTTTTCTTAATCGTGGGAACATGGTAGAATTTTCGCTATAAGCTACTTGCGCATTTTTAAGAGTAGTAACTTTTGTAAATTTTGTTTTTTGAGACTGCTGCGTTTGCTCTTGTAATTTTTGTTGATTTCGCAACACTTTAAATTGTGAAATATAACTCACAGGGAGTTTTACTTCTGCAAATTTTGCAGGTAAATCTGTAGGAGCTATTTTCTCTTTTTTAAGAGAAAAACTTTCCTCTTTTTTCTGTGATCTATTTGCCTCTACATGAGAGGCACTTAGATAAGTATTATATGACGATACAAACATCTTTAACCTCCCATACTTTTATTTACTCTCATTTTAGCATTATTTTTATAAAAAACTTATATAATAAGAAAATTCAATATAGGCAGTTAAAAATTATGGATGCAAATATAGTTATTGTAGAAGATGAAGAAGATTTACTAGAACTTTTGGAATACAATTTACAAAAAGAGGGTTATGAAACCATTGGTTTTTTAAATACCAAAACAGTCGTGCAGATTTTAGAAGAAGAAGATATTGACCTATTGATTATGGATAGAAATCTCCCTGGAGTGGAGGGGAGTGAATTTGTTGGTGCATTGCGTGAAGATGGCGTTGATGTGCCCGTTATATTTTTAAGCGCAAAAGATGCAGATGAAGATATAGAGGAGGGCTTTTTAAAAGGTGCCGATGATTACATCACAAAACCTTTCAATATGAAAGAGTTGCTTTTACGTGTTAAATCTTTACTAAAACGCACTTCAAATAAATGCTCTGCTGAGACATTAACTTATAGAGATTTACTACTTGACAATGGTAGTAGAACAGTGAGTGTGGCAGGAGAAAATGTAGATGTTACAAAGCTTGAATTTGATCTACTTTGTGAGTTTATAAGAAATAAACATAATGTACTTGAGCGAGATTATTTGCTTGAGAGTGTTTGGGGAGATAGTGAAAACTACCAGTATAAAACAGTTAATGTAGCCATAAACAGACTCAAAGAGAAGATAGACCCCGATAAAACAAAAGAGTATATACAGACAGTGCGAGGGGTGGGTTACAAACTTTGTTAAATTTAAAAAAAGAGATATATAAGAAGTTTTTCTTTACGCTTGTAGGGGTCTTTGTTGTACTCTTTTCTTTAGCATATTTTTTACTAAAAGATTTACTCCTATCACAGTTAAATCCCCAACATGACAATATTATTCTCATCATGGACTCTTACAATACTATTTGGGCTGAAATACTCATTGCCTTTGTAATGCTTGGCACTGTTGCTTTTTTATATATAAAAAGATTAAGTGATACTTTGCTGGAGGATGTGCAACATCTTAGTGAGTATATGCAAGCCATAAATAACAAAAACTATGAGGCAATCATACAAATACAGCACTATACAGAATTTTTAAAAATAGCGCTTATTTTTAAAAATTTGGTAAAACGCTTAAAGAAAAAAGAGAAAAAATAATACCAAATTGACATATTTTTTACACTTTTCATTTTTTTGCTATATATTTTCACTTTTAAGGAGTGAAGATGAGAGATTTTCGTCAGATTATTGTTGTTTTAAAAGAGCGGATAGAAGCTAAAGATAAGAAAGAACGCATATACGATAAAGATGTAGCAGCACTTTTAAATATATCGCAGTCGAAATTTGCAACAATTAAAAAGCGTAATGCAACACCTTATGTTGCACTCTTAGAGTATTGCTACAAAGAGAGTATCTGTTGCAGTGAGATTTTTTTTGATTAAAGATGGCTTTAAATCTTTGATTGCACGGTAACTTTTCTTGCTTCAAACATCTCTATGGCTTTTTGAACCATTGGCTCTTTTGTGATGTCATCACCATTGATTTCATCGACAACTGAAGGCTCATTACAACCTGCAACACATGATGCTCCACCACCTATTTCAATATCGCCAAGTGTTGAACCACTTTGATCTCCTGAAATATTTTTCTCTACTGTTTTTGCTTCTTCTACTTTTTCTTGGGAGCAGGCAACACCTTTAATTTTTGTCTCAAAACTAAACACTTCTCGTACAAGTTGTTTTATGACAGAGTAGCCATGCTTAAGAGCTTTTTTACAACTCTCATCTGCACAACTCTCCCATGTAAGGGTATTGTCTGCAAATGAAACATAGTGGATGTTGTTTTTAAAACACTCTCCAAGTTCATAATTTCTATCTTGAATTTTTGCTATGAGTTTTTCAAACTTCTCTAAACCCTCTGGTGTTTGTTCAATTTCTTTTGCTGGGCGCACCTCTTCTACCGGTTCTTCTATTTTTTTAATAGGCTCTTCTATTTTTGCAACAGCTCCACCCATCTCTGGTGTAGTTGCTTGCACTTTTATGGTGGCAGGTTTTTCTGCAGGCACTGCAATCTCAGGACGCGTAATATTTTTTTGGAATGATTCTATCATTTGGTCAATTTCACGGATTTTAAGTGCTTCTATCATTTTGAAAAATATCATAGAGAGTACAAACGAACCATCTGCGTTTATACTAAAGAGGTATTTGGATTCGCTTAAAATCCTGAAAAAACGCTCAAGTACCAAGGTGGAGAAGAGGGCATCTTGGTTATACATTTTCTCTTTGAGGTAGGCAATAAGCTCATCAACAACCATTTCACTCTCATAATCTTCCAGTATTTTGGTGTACTCTACAAGTTTTGCATAATCTTTTGCAAAGACAGCATCAAAAAGCTCACTAATGAATTTTGGATCAACAAGTCCGAGCATATCGGTAACTGTAGCAACATCTACATGATTTTTAGAGTATATGATGGCTTGGTCAAGCAGGGTGAGGGTGTCTCGAAGACTTCCTTTTCCACTACGCGCTAAAATCTCTAAAGCAGGAATCTCATAAGCAATCTCTTCAAGCTGTAAAATATGGGCAATATGCTCGACTATTTTATTTGTTGCGATACTTTTAAATCTAAAGTGCTGTGTGCGGCTTAAAATTGTCGCTGGAAGTTTAAGAGGGTCTGTTGTTGCTAAAATAAATTTTACATATTCAGGCGGCTCTTCAAGAGTTTTAAGCAGGGCATTAAAAGCCTCTTTTGTAAGCATATGGACTTCATCAATGATGAAGATTTTGTAGCGTGCAACGGCAGGTTTATACTTTGTCTGCTCTATAAGGTCACGTATATCGTCGATTTTACGGCTACTTGCTCCATCCATCTCAATGATGTCCATATGGCGGTTTTCTTTTGCCATAACGCAGTTAGAACACTTATCACAAGGCTGGTGGCTTACTCCCTCTTCACAAATCAGGGCTTTTGCAAAAATACGAGCAGTAGAAGTCTTTCCACTCCCTCGAAGTCCTGAAAAAAGGTAAGCATGAGAGAGTCGGTTTGCATCGAGTGCCAAAGAGAGTGTTTGTGCTATGGTCTCTTGCCCAATGAGTTCATCAAAATTAGTTGGGCGGTATTTTCTAGCCAATACTTCATGTGCTTCTTGCAAGTGTCGTCTCCCTTGTTTTCTTCTGGTGATTTTAGCATTTATAGAGTTAAAAAATACTATAATTGGCGAACAAAACTCAAAAATGGCAGATATGAAAAAATTTAATGAATTAAGAGCACAAAACAATAAATTTGTTTATAAATCGTATGAAATAAAAGAAGATAGACAAAACATTACTCTGGAGTTCCACTATCGGTTGCATGAAGCAGCAAGAGTGAGTGATTTTCACCATCGCTTGAAACTGAAAAAAGATGAAAAAATGACAACTGCGTTTGCTATGCAAAATATAGTTTTTCATATTGGTTTAGCAGAAGCGATTAGTTACTATAAAATTGCCGCTCCAAAGGATTTTGTGATCGAGTGTGGCTCACTGAATGAAGAGCAGAAAAAATGGTTTTCTAAATTATATTTTAATGGATTAGGGGAGTTTATTTATTGTAATAATATTGCAGTAACAGAAGATACTCTTGTTAATTTTATAACAGCAGATGCAGAGCCATTTCAAAAAATATCTCTCCAAACGCAAGAGAATAACATCATTCCAATAGGTGGAGGAAAAGACTCTCTTGTGAGTTATGAACTACTAAAAGAGGCATTTGCTGACTCTTTGATGTTCTCTATGAATCCCATTGTGGCTTCAAAGAAAGTGCTTGATGCTCATCCTTTAAATGCAATAGAATTAGAGCGTGAACTTGATTTAAAACAGATTTTTGCTTTTAACAATAGTGGTTACTTAAATGGACATATACCTTTTTCTTCTATTGTTGGATTTATCTCTATCTGGCTTGGACTTCTCTATGAAACACGCTATATTGTCCTCTCAAATGAGTCAAGTGCAAATGAAGAAAACATAATCTATAACGGACAAAAAATTAACCATCAATATTCAAAATCAATAGAATTTGAAGATGATTTTAGATGGTATATTTCAAATTTCATTACAGATGATGTGGAGTATTTTAGCTTTTTACGCCCTCTTGATGAGATACATATAGCAAAACTCTTTGCCGAGGTGGCTAAGGAGCATTTCTTTGATTTTAGAAGTTGTAATGTTGGAAGTAAACGCAACGAATGGTGCGGGAAGTGTCCCAAGTGTCTCTTTACCTATATCATGCTTTGTAACTACATAGATGATGTGACTTTACAAAAAATATTTGCTAAAGATATGCTTGATGATGCATCTTTGCAAGAGCTTTTTGATGGTTTGAGTCAAAGTGATGCACTCAAACCTTTTGAGTGTGTGGGGACTTATGATGAGGTAAACTATGCACTTAGTAAAAAATATGCCACATACAAGAGAGAAGAGCTTCCTTATCTGCTTAAAAATTATAAACCAAAAGAGATGGATTATGATTTGAGTGTGGATTATGACGCAAACAATAATCTTCCACCAAAATTTAAAGAGGTACTCAAAAAATATGTTGCAAAATTTAGTTTCTGATTTAGAGCGGTATAAGAAAATTGCTATATTTGGTTATGGTGTGGAGGGAAAATCTTTTCACGCTTTTGCAAAAGAGTATTTGCCAAATGCCAACATAGTAATTGTCGATAAAAACTACTCAGATGATGCAGAGTATCTTCAAAAGTTGGATGGCGTAGATATTGTGATAAAATCTCCTGGTATCTCTCTTTATACTCTTGGTATCTCTTATGCGGATTATAATTTTACCTCTATTACAGAACTGTTTTTGAAACATTTCTCCGCGCAAATTATAGGTATAACAGGCACAAAGGGAAAATCAACGCTTGCAACACTTGTTCATTCAATGCTTGTAAATGCAGGAAAAAGTGCCTTATTGTGTGGAAATATAGGTATAAGCCCTCTTGATGCAATAGCACAAATAAATGCAGATACAAAAATAGTGATGGAACTCTCCTCACACCAACTCCATCATATTTCCTATTCACCGCACATTGCAGTTTTGACAAATCTTTTTGAAGAACATCTGGATTATTATAGAGATTTAAAAGATTATTATGAGGCGAAGTTTAATATTTTTAGCCATCAGAGTGAAGATGATATTTTTATATACAATTTAGAAGATGAGAGTCAATATCTAAACGCAGCACTGATTAAAAGCCGCTTTGCTTATAATGTTTATGGTGCAAAAGTAGAGTTTGAGCCGGAATTTACTCTGGAGAGAGGCTATTTGCACCAAGCAACGCTTCAAATTGCAGAGAGATTAGCTCTGGTGTTAAATATAGACAATAGTGTTTATATGCAGACTATTGCTGCGTTTGAGACACTTCCACACCGCTTGGAATTTGTAAAAAAAGTTAAGGGCATAAGTTTTGTAAATGACTCTATCTCTACCATTCCAGAAGCGACAATTGCGGCTATTAAAATGTTGAAAAATGTTGATAGTGTCATAATTGGAGGGAATGATAGAGGCGTAAACTATGAGCAACTCGTAAGATTTTTACAAACGAGTGAGGTTCAAAATATTATTCTTTTTTCAGATACGGGAGAGCAGATATATACTAAATTAAGTAATACTTTAGAAGAAAAAAATCTTTTTTTGATGAATAACTTGCAAGAGAGCATAAAAAAAGCATATAATGTCTCTACAAATGTAGTTCTGTTTTCTCCTGCTGCTTCAAGTTTTAATGAGTATAAAAATTTTGTAGAGCGTGGGAATGAATTTAAAAAAAGTGTTAATCAATTAAAGGAGTAGTTATGCCATTTATAGAAGTTGATGAAGAGAATTTTGATACAGTTTTAGCCGCTGAACTTGCAAAAGAGCATACTGTTATTTTGAAGTTTGCTTCAACATTTTGTGACTCATGTGAAATTATGGAGTATGAACTTTCAGAAGTACATGAGAGAGTTCCTAAAGTCTCTATTTTAGATATTGATGCTGGAGTTAGTGAGGGATTGTTATATAGATTTTTGATTGAGCAAGTGCCTACAACTTTGATACTAAAAGATGCTAATACACAGTTACTTTATAAAACAGGAATTATGCTTGCAGATGATATTGTGGATGTAATACTGAAAGATCGATAAAAAATAGTTAGCTAAAAATGCTAACTATTTGTCTGCGTTCATACTTAAAAGAAACTCTTCATTTGTCGCTTTTTTGCCCATTGTGTTGTAAATAAATTTAAGTGCTTCTACTTCATTGTCTTGTTTATGGAGCATTTGACGTAAAATAAATACTTTTTGTAATACTTCAGGACCGATGAGAAGTTCATCTTTACGCGTACCAGATTTAAGAATGTCAATGGCAGGGAATATGCGTCTCTCAGCTATTTTTCTATCGAGAACCACTTCCATATTTCCAGTACCTTTAAACTCTTCAAAGATGACTTCATCCATACGGCTTCCAGTATCTACAAGGGCCGTGGCAATTATGGTAAGACTACCACCATTTTCAATGTTACGTGCAGCACCGAAGAAACGCTTAGGACGGTGTAGTGCATTTGCATCAACACCACCAGAGAGTACTTTACCACTTGATGGAGTCACTGTGTTGTATGCACGAGCAAGACGAGTAATAGAGTCGAGTAAAATGACAACATCACGACCAAGCTCAACACGGCGTTTTGCTTTTTCTATAACCATCTCTGCTACTTTTACATGGTTTTTTGCTGGCATATCAAAAGTTGAACTATAGACTTCACCTTTGACTGAACGTTCCATATCTGTAACCTCTTCAGGACGTTCATCAACAAGCAGAACCATTAAATCAACTTCAGCATGGTTTTTTGTAATTCCATGTGCAATCTCTTTTAAAAGTTCTGTTTTACCACTTCTTGGAGGTGCAACGATAAGTCCACGCTGTCCCTTTCCAATAGGACAAAAAAGATCTAACATTCTACCAGTTAGCCCTTTTTCTCGATACTCTAATTTTAGCTGTTCTGTTGGATAAAGCGGTGTTAAGTTTTCAAAAAGTGGACGTTTTTTACTCTCTTCAGGTGGAAGTGAGTTTACCGCTTCTATTTTAATAAGGGCATAATAGCGCTCTTGATCTTTTGGCGGTCTTACTTGACCAGTTACGACATCACCATTTCTAAGAGCAAAGCGTTTTATCTGTGTATTTGACACATACGCATCATTAATACTTTCATTGAAACTTTGATCAATAGAACGGATAAAACCATATCCATCTTGCATAATTTCTAAAATACCACTAAAGAGGATAAATCCACCCTGTGCAGTTTGTGCTTTTAGAATTTCAAAAATAACATCTTGACGTTTAAGTTCATTTGGATGTTCAACACCAAGTTTCGTTGCCATATCAACAAGATCACCAATACTTTTAGTACGGAGCTCTTCAACACTTGAACCTTTTACAGGTGTATGTGTTCTTGAATTATTGTTTTTTCTGTTGTTATTGTTTTTTGGATTTTTTTTAGGTTGTTGTGTAGATGAAGTGCTTTCGCTCATATGGATGATTGCCTTAATTTTTTAGATTTTATTGCGAGAAAGATTAAGAGACTTCTTAGAGTATCTTTATTTTGTATATGAAATTTTACAATAACTTAGGAGCGAATGTCAAGTTCGCTCCATAATCCAAATAATTCCATAACATTTCCCCTACCTCTCAATTCATAAAAAAACTCGTCTTTTCTTGTTAACTTTTTTTATTCCTTCTTCAGCATTGTTGAGTTTTTGTTCTTTGACCTTATTAATATAATGGAGAGTATTATAACAATATTTTATTAAAGGTAAATTTTTTCACTTTTTTTTCTCGAATGTAAATGATGTTTTGTATAAAATACAATTATGAAAAATAAATATAAAATTTTAGTTACAAATGATGATGGATATGATGCAAAAGGCTTAAAGCAGTTAAGAAAAGCACTTTGTGAACTTGAAGATGTGACGGTTGTTGTTGTCGCTCCTGCAAATGAAAAATCAGCCTGCGGACACTCTCTGACTTTGACCAAACCACTGCGTTTTGTTGCCTTGGAAGAGAACTTTTTTAAACTTGAAGATGGTACGCCTACTGACTGCGTTTACCTCTCTTTGAGTGCGATATTTCAAGATGAAAAGCCAGATTTGGTTGTGAGTGGAATCAATCGTGGTTCAAATATGGGTGAAGACATCACTTACAGTGGTACAGCTGCAGCTGCAATGGAAGGAGTCTTGCACAATATTCCCTCCATCGCAATTTCACAGGTAATGGATTTTACAAATCCAAATGGGGATTTTTCTTTAGCATGTGATACTATTAAAAAAATAGTGACAAAAATACGAAAAGATGCTTTTCCCCTGCCTGATAGAGAGTTTTTAAATATAAATATTCCTCCAGAAGTTACAAATGCGCAGATGAAAATTACTTATGCTGGTTATCGTGTTTATGCTAATGATGCAGAGATTCATCGCAATCCGCGTGGTGAAGAGCATTACTGGTTAGGTCTGCATCCTCTGAATTTTAAGGCACGAAGTGGTAATTTGGGAATGAGTGATTATGAGGCTATTCGTGATGGATATATCTCAATTACGCCAATTATGCTTGATTTAAGTGCTTACAAAAGTATGCAAAAATTAGAGGATTGGCTTTAAAAATGCCACAATACAGTCGCATAAAATTACTTTTGCAAGAGGATTTTAAAAAGCTTGAAGATGCCAAAATCATTCTGCTTGGGGTTGGTGGAGTAGGGAGCTTTTGTCTGGATTGTCTCTATAGAAGCGGCATAAAAAA